>NZ_JBZAYE010000416.1:0-6689 GCF_058244205.1 Variovorax sp. 20P10.2.4 | reverse complement strand
GGACGGCCTCGCGCTCGGCACGCGGCGCGCCGCGCTCGCGGTGGCGCAGGGCTTTCGCGCCATCAAGACCAAGATCGGCCATGCCACGCTGGCCGAGGACCTCGAGGTGGTGCGCGCGCTGCGCGCCGTGGTCGGCGAGCGCGTCGAGCTGCTGGTGGACTACAACCAGGGCCTGAGCGTGCCGGAGGCGGTGCGCCGCATCCGGGCGCTCGAGGACGAGGGCATCGGCTGGGTCGAGGAGCCCACCTTGCAGGAGGACTACGCGGGCCACGCGCGCATCCGCGAGCGCGTGGCGCTGCCGCTGCAGATGGGCGAGAACTGGTGCGGTCCCGAGGAGATGGCCAAGGCGCTGCAGGCCGGCGCCTGCGACCTCGCGATGCCCGATGCGATGAAGATCGGCGGCGTGACCGGCTGGCTGCGCGCCGCCGCGCTGGCGCAGGCGCACGGCGTGCCGATGTCGAGCCACATCTTCCAGGAGGTCAGCGTGCACCTGATGGCGGTGACGCCAACGGCCCACCTGCTCGAGCGCATGGACCTGGCGGCGCCGGTGCTGGCGCGGCCGCTGGCCTTCGAGGACGGCATGGCGACCGCGCCGGCCGAGCCCGGCACCGGCATCGCGTGGGACGAGGAGGCCGTGCGGCGCTATCTGGTCTAGAGCTTGCCGAGCGTGCGCACGATCTCGTCGACCAGCCAGCGGTGCGCCGCGCTGTACTCGTGGCGCGCATGCCAGTGCGCCTGCACCTGGAAGTCGGGCAACGGCACGGGCAGTGGCAGCGCCTTGAGCCCGCCCTGGCGCACGTAGAGGTCGGCCACGCGCGAGGGCAGCAGCACCAGCAGGTCGCTCTGCGACAGCAGCTGCGGCAGCACGGTGAACTGCGGCACGCGCGCCACGATGTTGCGGTTGATGCCGCGCTCGGCCAGCATGTCCTCGATCAGGAAGTGGCCCGAGCGCGGCGACGACACCATCACGTGGCGCGCCGCCGAGAAGGCCGCGAGGCTCATGCGCTCGCCGATGCTCGGATGGCTGGCCGACATCAGGCACACGTAGTGCTCGCGGAACAGCAGCGCGCCGTGCATCGGCGAGCCCAGCGAGGGGATGTTGCCGACCGCCATGTCCAGGCGCCCGGTCGACAGCTCCTCGCCCAGCGTGTCGGAGATCTGCGCGATCTCGATCTCGATGCGCGGCGCCACCTCCTGGAAGCGGCGCAGCAGCGGCGGCACGAAGTACAGCACGCCGATGTCCGACATCGCGAGCCGGAAGCGCCGCGTCGAGCGCAGCGGATCGAAGCTGGCGTTCTGCTCGAGCGTGCCCTCGACCATGGTCAGCGCCTCGCGAAAGCGCTGGAACAACTGCTCGGCCATGCCCGTGGGCACCAGGCCGTCGCTGCCGCGCGAGAACAGGCGGTCGAGGTAGACCTTGCGCAGCTTCGCCAGCGCATAGCTCACGGTCGACTGCGTGACATCGAGCCGCTCGGCCGCATGGGTCACGCTGCGGGTTTCGTAGATCGCGACGAACACGCGAACGAGGTTCAGGTCGAGGTGGCTCATGCGCGGCTTGCGGTTCGTGGGGCGGCGCCTGAATGTGCCACAAGGCCGGCCCCGCGGGCCGCCGGCGCTAGCGCTCTTCTTCGGTCGTCACGTCGAAGCGCGCCAGCGTGTGCGCGCCGAACATCATCGTGATCGGCACGTCGGCCGCGTCGCGCCCGCGCGCCACCGTCACGCGGCCGATGCGGCGCTGGTTGTGGCGCGCGTCGAAGGTGTGCCAGCGGTCGCCGAGGTAGACCTCGAACCAGGCGCTGAAGTCCATCGGCGAGCGCACCGGCGGCACGCCGATGTCGCCGAGGTAGCCGGTCACGTAGCGCGCCGGGATGTTCATGCAGCGGCACAGCGTGATCGCCAGGTGCGCGAAGTCGCGGCACACGCCGGTGCCCTCGCGCAGGCCCTGCGCGGCGGTGCGCGTGGAGCGCGCATTGGCGTAGTCGAAGCGCAGGTGGCCGTGCACGAAATCCGAGATCGCCTGCACGCGCGACCAGCCCGGGGCCACGGCGCCGAAGCGGTCCCAGGCGAACTGCAGCAGTTCGCTGTCGACCTCGCAGTAGCGGCTGGGCAGCAGGAAGGCCAGCGTTTCCACCGGCAGCGCGGCGGGGTCGTGTTCGACGGCGCCGCGGTCCACCGGGTCGGGCGTGCCCGGGTCGGCGATCACGGCCTGGTTGCGCAGCCGCACGTTGGTCACGCCGGCGGGGATCTGCACGCGGGCGCAGGCGTTGCCGAAGGCGTCGAAGTAGTGGTCGGTGAACAGCGGCGGCTCGATCGTGAGCTGCTCGCCGCCGCCGCGCAGGTCCGCCACGCGCGACGGATGGACCTGCAGCATGTAGACCAGCGCGGTGGGCGCGATGGGGGCCGTGGCGAGCGCGAGCTCGATGTCGTAGCCGATCCGGATGAGCATGGGTTCTTTCGCGGGGGAGATTCCCCAATGCCGATCTTGGGGCCTGCGACCCCCGCGCGCGCGGGGTCAACGCGCGCATCGGTCGTAGGCCGTCGCGCTGTCGGTGCCTTCCTACCGCAGGGGCGCCCGCTCTCCCACAGACGGGGGCGGGGCGCCACTACGGGTTTCGCGCGGTGCCGACCCTACGCTTCGTTTCCGCTCGTATCCGAAGCCAGGCGGGGAGATGTCGCAAGTCCTGGCCAGCGATCTTTCGACAGGTCGTACGGGCGCGTTCAACCGGTCTGCTGGAGGGAATCATGGAGTTTTCGTCGCTGTTCGACTCGTTCGCCACCAACTGGGGCGACGAGATCCTGATCTGGTCCGTTGCCGCCGTCGCCGGCTGCATCTGCCTGGTCGCCGTGGTGAATGTGCTGGACATGCTTCTCGACAACGGCGGCGCCGGATGAGCCTGAGCTCCCTTCACGACACCTTGAAAGCCCCTCGATGACGCCACAGAACAAGGCCGCCGCCCGGCGCGCCAAGCCCGCCAAGACTTCCAAAGCGGGGGACGCCAGCGATGCCAAGCAGCAGCAGCTCGAGGGCTTCACGCTCGACCACGGGGCCGAGCTGACGACCAACCAGGGCCTGCGGATCCCCGACAACCACAACTCGCTGAAGGCCGGACGGCGCGGACCCACGCTGCTCGAGGACTTCATCCTGCGCGAGAAGATCACGCACTTCGACCACGAGCGCATCCCCGAGCGCGTGGTGCATGCGCGTGGCGAGGCCGCCCACGGCTACTTCCAGGTCTACAAGTCGATGTCGCAGTTCACCAGCGCCGACTTCCTGCAGGACCCCGAGACGAAGACGCCGGTGTTCGTGCGCTTCTCCACCGTGGCCGGCTCGCGCGGCTCGGCCGATACCGTGCGCGACGTGCGCGGCTTCGCCGTCAAGTTCTACACCCGCGAAGGCAACTACGACCTCGTGGGCAACAACGTGCCGGTGTTCTTCATCCAGGACGCGATGAAGTTCCCCGACCTGATCCATGCCGTGAAGCCCGAGCCGCACCACGAGATGCCGCAGGCCGCGAGCGCGCACGACACCTTCTGGGACTTCGCCTCGCTGATGCCCGAGACCACCCACATGCTGATGTGGGCCATGAGCGACCGCGCGATCCCGCGCAGCCTGCGCATGATGGAAGGCTTCGGCGTCCACACCTTCCGCCTGGTCAATGCGCGCGGCGAGAGCCACTTCGTCAAGTTCCACTGGAAGCCCAAGCTCGGCATCCACGGCCTGGCCTGGGACGAGGCGCAGAAGATCGCGGGCAAGGACCCCGACTTCCATCGCCGCGACCTCTGGGAGGCGATCGAGAACGGCGACTTCCCCGAATGGGAACTCGGCGTGCAGATGATCCCCGAGGGCAAGGAAGGCACGCTGGGCTTCGACCTGCTCGACCCCACCAAGCTGATCCCCGAGGAGATGGTGCCGGTGCAGAAGATCGGCCGCATGGTGCTCAACCGCAACCCCGACAACTTCTTCGCTGAGACCGAGCAGGTGGCGTTCCACCCGGGCCACCTGGTGCCGGGCATCGACTTCACCAACGATCCGCTGCTGCAGGGCCGGCTGTTCTCCTACACCGACACGCAGATCTCGCGGCTGGGCGGTGCCAACTTCCACGAGCTGCCGATCAACAAGGGCGTGTGCCCGTTCCACAACTTCCAGCGCGACGGCATGCACCGCCAGACCATCGCGCGCGGCCAGGTCGCCTACGAGCCCAACACCCTGGGCACGGGCGCCGAGTTCCGCGTGGACGGCGACAGCGCCGGCTTCCAGAGCTATCCCGACGCCGACTACGAGGCGCCCAAGCTGCGCCGCCGCAGCCACACCTTCGACGACCACTTCACGCAGGCGCGCCTGTTCTTCGAGAGCCAGAGCGCGCCCGAGAAGGAGCACATCGTCGCGGCCTTCCGCTTCGAGCTGTCGAAGGTGGAGGTGCCGGCGATCCGCCAGCGCATGGTCGACAACCTCGCGCACGTCGACGAGAAGCTGGCGCGCCGCGTGGCCGAGCCGCTGGGCATCGGCGAGCCCGATGCGCGTGCCGCGGCCGGGCGCGCGGGTTTCCGCGAGCACCGCATCCACCTGCCGATCGAGGAATCGCCCGCGCTCAGCATGGCGGGCACCGGCGACGGCTCGATCCGCACCCGCAAGATCGCGATCCTGGTGGCCGACGGCATCGACTCGGCCTCGCTCAAGCCGATCCGCGAAGCGCTCGAGCAGGCCGGCGCCCAATGCAAGGTCGTGGGCCCGCGCCTGGGTTCGGTGGTCAGCGGCTCCAAGCGCCAGGTCGACACCGATGCCACCTTCGCCAACATGCCCTCGGTGATGTTCGACGCGGTGCTGGTGCCCGCGGGCGCCGAGGGCGCGCGCGCGCTCGCCGCCAGCGGCGACGCGGTGCACTTCGTGCTCGAGGCCTTCAAGCACTGCAAGGCCGTGTGCACGGTGGGCGAGGGCGTGCAACTGCTTTCCACCCTGGGCATCGCCGCCGACACGCCGGCCGACAGCCTGCCGCCGGGCGTGGTGGTGGCGGCGACGCCGGTCACCAACCTCGGCGACGCCAGCGCCGCGCAGCAGATCGCGCAGGACTTCGTCGCCGCGATCGCGAAGCACCGGCACTGGGACCGGCCGAACATCGACGCCGTGCCGGCCTGAGTCCGCTCAGAACGTGTTTGTGATCTATTCATGGTGCCCGCAAGGCAGCAAAGCGTCGCAATCTAGGCGCGCGCCGCCGTCCAGGCTGATGCCTGGACAAGGTGCGCAACGACGAGTGCGGCGCTTTGCTGCCTTGCCCGAAGGGTTGCCCCGCAAAGCTGGCATCTGCGGCGTTGCAAATGCTCGCCGGGCCACCAGCCCGGCTGCGCTTTGCGCCTTGCACCTGCCAGCTTTGCGGGGCAACGGGCACCATGAATAGATCACAAACACGTTCTCAGACCCGTGCCGAACGCCGCAGCTGCTTGAGCAGCAGGCCCAGGTACGGGTTCGGGTCGGCCTCGCGGTAGCCCAGGTGCAGCGCCGACACGGCGCTCTTCTCGCGCAGCCGCTGGTAGACCACGCCCTCGAGCCGGATCGACTCGGTGCCGCTGGGCACGATCGCGAGGCCCACGCCGGCCGACACCAGGCCGACGATGGTCGAGGCGTCGCGCGCCTCCTGCACCATGCGCGGGCGGAAGCCCGCCTTCGAGCACAGCTCCTGCACCTTCCAGTACAGCCCGATGCCCGAATGGCGCGGGTAGAGGATCAACGGCTCGTCGCGCAGGTCGGCGATGCGCACCGGGGCCTGGCTCAGCGCATGCGTGGCCGGCACCGCCACCATCAGCGGCGCCTGGTACCAGGCCTCGATCGCGATGCCCGCGGGGATCGGCACGTTGGGATGGCGCAGGATGCCGAGGTCGAGCCGGTGGCCGTGCACCGCGTCGAGCTGATCGAGCGAGGTCATCTCGTGCAGCGCCAGCGCGATGCGCGGATGCGCGGCCTGGAACTCGCGGATCGCGGCCGGCAGCGTGGCCGAGAGCATCGACGAGGCCGTGTAGCCCAGCGCGATCTTGCCGATGCCGCCCGTGGCCGCGTCGCGCGCCTCGCCCTTGGCCGACTCCACCGATGCGAGGATCGCCTGCGCGCGCTCGAGGAAGTGGCGCCCGGCCTGCGTGAGGTGCACGCGGCGCTTGTCGCGGTCGAGCAGGCGCACCTGCAGCTCCTCCTCGAGCAGGCGGATCTGCGTGCTCAGTGGCGGCTGCGCCATGTGCAGCCGCTGCGCCGCGCGCGTGAAGTTCAGCTCCTCCGCCACCGCCACGAAATAACGCAGATGCCGTAGTTCCATCGATATCTCCTGCGTATGGAAATCTGTGACCAATCAGTATTTCCAAATATAAGGCCGACTGCCTACAGTCGCCGCCATGGAGACAAGAGACACCCCTTCGCCGGCCTCCGCCGGCAGCACCAGCCCCGTGATGCAGCGGCTCGCGCGCCGCCAATGGGTGGCCGCGCTCGGCGTGCGCCATGCGCGCGGCGCCGAGATCGCGCGGCTGGCCAAGGCCAGCGGCCACCATGCGATCTGGGTCGACCTCGAGCACAGCGCGATGCCGATCGACGCGGCCGGCGCCATCTGCGCCACCGCGCTCGACATCGGCCTGGTGCCCTTCGTGCGCGTGCCCGAACGCGAATACGGCGTGATCGGCCGGCTGCTCGACGCGGGTGCGGCCGGCATCAT
>NZ_JBZAYE010000415.1:0-6691 GCF_058244205.1 Variovorax sp. 20P10.2.4 | reverse complement strand
ATCTGCTCGGCATGGGAGAAGTCTTCCAGCCCCTGCGCGTGCGCGAAGTCCTCGAGGGTCGGCAGCTTGGGCGCGCTGGCGAAGCGCTCGGGATCGAGCAGGATCAGCCGCGCCGTGCCGGGCCGGCGTTCGCGCCGGGCGGCGGCCGCGAAGGCGTCGCGCATCCAACCGATGGTGCGCCGCACGTTGCGCATGTCGGCCGACTCGCCCTCGAGCCGCAGATAGCGGTCCCAGCTCGCGCGGGCATCGAGGCCCTGGATCAGCGCGCGCATGAAAGCGAAGTGGGCGCGCTGCAGGCGTTGGCGGTGGGCTTTCATGCGGCGGTCGGGTGCATCGAATGGGGCGTGAAGGCCTCAATAATCATCCACGCGATTTTGCGATGTCAAATGCCGATGTCAAGCCCATCGACTAATTTTTCTCTTTTGTTTTCAAGCACTTGGCGTCGGTTTTGAATCTGTCCGGAAGCGGGACGGTGGCGGCGGAACCCTTGTTTCAATGGCTGGCGGCCGTCGCCGGACGGTGCGCCGCCAGGCACGACACCACGCTCAGGATCACGAAGCCGAGGGCCAGCAGCTCGAGCGGCGTGGGCGCCCTGCGCTCCCAGGCCAGGCCGTAGACCAGCGCGAACAGGGTCTCGAAAAGGATCATCTGGCCCACCAGCGTGAGCGGCAGCAGCCGGCTCATCCGGTTCCACAGCGCATTGCCGGCGATCGATGCCACGAGCGCCAGGCCGGCCGAAACCGCCCCGAACCGGGCCCATGCGCCCAGTTCGTGGTGGGCGGATTCGAGCAGCAGCGCCACCGGCACCAGCAGCAGGCTCTGGGCGCCCGTGACGATGCCGGTCAGCAGGTTCCAGTCCTGCCCGGAAATGCCCTCGAGGCGCTGCAGGCAGCGGGCGTTGCGCACGGCGAAGGCGGTCCAGGACGCCAGGGCGCCGACGGCACAGGCGAAGCCCAGAACGGAAGCGCCCAGACCGCCGCTGGCGGGTGCGGCAAACGCCTGCCAGCCGATGCAGACGGCGCCGGCCACGCTCAGCAGGATGGAGGGCAGCAGCGCGCGCAGGGGCACGGCGCCGTGGTCGCGGCTGCCGATCACCGTGACCGCCACGGGCAGGAAGCCGATCACCAGCGAGGTCGTGGCGATGCCGCCGTTCTGGACCGCGCTGGACAGCAGCAGGTAATAGAGCACGTTGCCCGTGAAGGCCAGCCAGGCCAGGCTGCGCCAGTGCCCGCGCGCGAGCCGCGGCGCCAGCGCGCGCCACCGCGGCACCAGTAGGAAGGCCGCGATCAGGCCGAAGAAGAGGTAGCGGCCGATGGTCAGCATCAGCGGGCTGAAGTCCCGCACCAGCGCGGGCGCCAGGAACACCAGGCCCCAGAGGGCACCGGCCCCGGCGCCGCAGGCCACGCCCAAGGCCTTGCGGCGGGCCTGGGGGTCGGTGACGCCGGAGGAGAAAAATGTCATCATGGATGCACTTTATGCTTGCCATTGTGAAGAATTGGCTGGATTTTCAGCCTCTTCACGCAACATTCGCTCGACATGCCCACCAGACTCACCGAATCGGGATACGTCCTCGACCGCCAGGACCGCGCCATCCTGCAGATCCTGCAACGCGACAACAAGACGCCGCAGCGCGTGATCGCGGAGGAAGTGAGCCTGTCCGCGCCGGCCGTCCAGCGCCGCATCGCCGCGCTCGAGGCCGCCGGCGTGATCCAGCGCAACGTGGCGGTGCTCGATGCCGATGCGCTGGGTGCCACCATCACCTCGATCGTCGAGGTGCAGCTGGTCGACGAGCGGGCGGCGACGGTGGACCGCGCCAAGGCCATCTTTCGCGAGACGCCCGAGGTGCAACAGTGCTATTACGTGACCGGGGGCGTGAGCTGCGTGCTGATCATCGTGGCGGCCAACATGCGCAGCTACGAAGGGCTGACGCGGCGGCTTTTCGCGGAGAACGAGCAGGTGAAGAGCTTCCGGTCGCTGGTGGCGCTGGACCGCGTGAAGACCGATACAGCCATCGTCATCCCCTAGATCGATGGCTTGGAGGGTCTCCGAAGCGCTGGGCGCAGGCGCTTCGGAAATCCCAAATCTACTCACATTGAGCTTTGAAGAGCGCTCGGAAGGTGTGAAGAAACCGTCGCAAGCGCCCCGAGGCCGCATCGAGGACCGCAGCCGTACTCACGTACGACGAGGACCGCAGGTGCGAGATCGGAGCGCGCAGCAGCTTCATTCACACCGTCTCAGGCGCCGGTAGTCCGGAGCTTCAGCAGCGCATCACCCACGGCTTTCTGGATCGCTTCCACGTCGCCGTCGGCCGAGGCCTGGGAGGTCAGCGTGATCGTGACCTCGCCGAGCTTGGAGCGCGCGAGGGTGCCCAGGCGCGTGCCATTGGCCTGCAGCTCGAGCCGCTCCGCGCGCTCCATGCTCGGGCGGGCATCGAGCAGCCGCGCGACCACCATCGAGGCCGAGAGGTCGTGGCCCCGGAGTTTCTCGGCCCGCTTGAGCACGGCACGGCGATCCTTGTCCATCGCGGCATGGATCTGCTCGGCGTGGCGGAAGCCGACCTCGAGCGGCGTGCGGAAGCATTCGACGATCAGCGAAGGCAGCGCTGCGACCTGCAGCGCCTTGCGCACCCAGGTGTGGCTGACGCCGAGCGCTTCGGCCAGTTGGCGCTGCGTGGGGAACAGCTGCTCGTCGAGCGCGCGCTGGTACATCATCCCCTGCTCGTAGGACGAGAGGTCCGCGCGTTCGCGGTTCTCGCGGTCCATCGCGGCGAACAGGGCGGCGTCGCCGAGTTCTTCCTGCCAGATCGAGGCCAGCACCGGAATGCCGAGTTCCAGGCAGGCGCGGTGCCGGCGATGGCCAAACACCAGTTCGTACTGCCCTTCCTCGTCCTTGAGCGGCCGCACCAGGATCGGCTGCACGTTACCGCCCGCATGTTCGATGTCGGCCTTGAGGCCGGCGAACTCGGCGTTCGAGAACGCGGTCTCGTGGCGGTTGGCCCAGCGGCTCGGGCGGATGGTCTGGGGATCGAGCTTGCGCGTGGGCAGCGAGCCTTCGTACTGGCTGAGCTTTTCGCGCAGCGCGGCCATCTCGCCTTCGACCTGCTGGATCTGGCCGCGGAAGGCCATCATCTGGCCCGGGCCGGTACGCGGAGCGAGCGAGCTCTTGCCCACCGGTGGAAACCTGGTTTCCACGGCAGCGGGCGGCATGAAGGGCGGCACCTCGGGCGCGGCGGCTTCGGGCAGCGCGGTGGTCGGTGGAGCGGCCGGTGGCAGATCCTGCGGCAGCGAGAGGTTGGCGGTGAGCGCCTCGAGACGCTTGCGTGTGCTGGACATGGTCATGTCTCCTTGAATCTGGAAACCCGGTTTCCACGGACGGGCCGGACGAGTGCCGGTGGAATGGGCGGGTGGCTGGAAACCTGGTTTCCACGGCGCGGGTGTGCAAAGGGCTTCGACACCGGAGCGCGCATCGTGCCGACGGACCGGATCGCCGGCGCGGCAAAAGCCGAAAGCGCCGAGGTCGTCGGCGCCGTGTTCCCAGGGAGGGCCCCTGGGGTCTGCATATATAGAGAGGGCAATGGGGACGGCGGCCAGGGGCCGGAGGTCCACGCATCGACAGGACGCGTATCGGGGGCGGCTGCTGGAAACCTGGTTTCCACGCCACCCCGTCTTTCAAACCTGGCGCGCGGCGCCCTCGCGATCGCCCGGCCCTGGCGGCCCGGGCCGAACACCTCCTCGGGCCGCGCTGCGAGCCTTTTCGACATGGGCGTGGAAACCAGGTTTCCACGCACCGGATCCGACGAACTCCTCATCAGCGCGGGCGCCCCTGCGCACCCCACGCGCCCACCACCGATTGCTCGACCAGTTCGACGAAGGCGTCATAGGCATCTACCGCGCGCTTGTAGGTCTTGGCGGCGCCTTCGTAGCGCTGCACGTCATAGACGGTCGCGAACTCGGCCGCCTTGTTGCTGGTGACGCTGGTCTTCGGAATCTCGACCGGCAAGGTGTACTCGCCATAGGTCGCCTGGATCCACTGCCGCACCGCGGGCATGGCCGGGTCGGCCGCGTCGACGCGGCTCAGCAGCACGTGCAGGAAGTCGAAGGCCTTGCCTTCGCGGTCCTTGCTCTGGCCGTCGAGGTTGCCGCCGAGGTCGGCCAGCAGCGACCAGAACTGCGCCGACGAGGCGAAGTCCAGGCCCGAGGGCGGGACGGGCACGACGATGCCGTTGGCCGCCCACAGGGCATTGATCGTCACATAGGAGAGTGACGGCGGCGTGTCGATCACGATCACGTCGTAGAGATCGCGCACGCTCTCGAGGCCTTCGTTGAGCACGTCCCAGAACTTGGCGCCCGGCTCCTGCATCTGCCGCGCCGGCAGCGCGAACTCGGCCGAGAACAGGAAGGGCGCGGCGGCCACGAGGTCGATGCCGTCCCAGTAGGTCGAGCGGATCGCGTAGCGGATGTCGCGCTCGGTGCCGTCGCACAGCGGGCCGATGGTCATGTCCTCGGTCACCTCGGCTTCGGGCAGCAGGCCGTGCAGCGTGGTCAGCGAGCCCTGCGGATCGGTGTCGATCGCGAGCACGCGGTGGCCGCGCAGGCTCAGGCCCTGGGCCAGGATCATCGCGGTGGTGGTCTTGGCCACGCCGCCCTTGAAGTTGCCGACCGCGATGGTCACGGCCTTGCGGCCGGCGGGACGCATCTTGTCGGCGCGGTAGGTGCGGGTCCAGCGGCGCAGTTCGTCGAGGCCGAAGTTGCGCTTGCCGCCCGAAGGTGTGAGCCGGCCGGCCGGCAGGTCTTCCTTGGTGATGCGGTAGGCAACGTGCGCCTTGTCGACGCCGCACAGGGCGGCGAGCTGGGCCGTGGAAAAAATGGGCGGCACCTTGCGGGCCTCGGGGGCCAGCAGCATGCTGCGAATCTGCTCGACCATCGAACCGGCCCGCGTTGCCAGGGCGGCAATCTTGGACATGTTGATGACCTGGCGGGGGGGAAGCGGAGCCTCGGTGGAAACCTGGTTTCCAGGGATCGGCGGTGCATTGACGGACATCGGGGAGACACCTTATTCGACAGAATTCTGCAATTCTACGAGAATCTGTCGAATGAACAACTTCCACCGAGTACGAGAGCATTTCCCGCCTCTCTATTGTGAGGTCGGTTGGGGAACCCGTCGCGGAGTTGTCAAAAAGCGGGCGCGATCCGGGTCCATCGACGGGCGCCAGGCAGCCCGGAGGCCCCAAACCGGCGCTGCGGGGGCGGTCATCGCCGCAATCCGGGGCCCGCACCGCCCCGTTCCCCTTGTCCACTCACATTGGACCCCATTCCTGCTCACATTCCAGGGATCGGTACCCCAACGGATCTCACATCAAATCCCAACGGTCCTCACATCAACTCCCATAAACACTCACAGAAAGCCTCGCAAGTCCTTGTCGTGAAAAGAGAAATCGGACCGCCAACTCTTCAAATCTCCCAAGTGTTTATCTTTAAACTCACCAAGGCACCCGGGTTTGTGATTTGACGAATTCACATTAGCCAAGCATCATGTGAACCCTCCCGCTTACGCAACCATGGCCGACGACGACCTTCCACGCACACTTCCGCGCCCGCCGCCCCCGGCGGACGAGCAGAGCGTGGCCAAGGCCAACGAGGCCATCGCCATCCGGCCCAAGCGAGGCCGGCTCACCTTGCTGTCGCGCCGGATCTACAACGCGCTGCTCTACCACTCGCAGCGCCAGGGGGTCGACGAGCCCGTCTACCAGCTCCCGCTCAGCGAACTGATTGGCGACGCCCGCTTCAACTCGAACAACACCGAGCTGCTCAAGGCCCACCTGCGCGACATGCAGGCCACCACCATCGAGTGGTCGACCAGCGGTCCCGCGCTGCGCCGCTGGGTGTCGACCCAGCTGCTGGGCACCGTCACCATCGAGGAGCAGGGCCGCGGCCGCCCGTGCATGGTCACCTGGCGCTATCCCGACGAGATCAAGGAGCGGCTGGTCAAGCCGCACCAGTACACGCGGGTGCTGCTCGAGATCAGCGGCCAGATGCGCAGCTACTCGGCCGCCGTGCTCTACGAGATCGGCGCGCGCTACCTGACCTCGCCGGGCCGGCTGTCGATGCGCGAGGACGTGCTGTGGTGGGCCGCCGTGCTCACCGGCCGCAGCGACATCAAGGAGGTCGACTACCGCTTCCTCAAGCGCGACGTGATCAGCAAGGCCCTGGCCGAGATCGACGCGCTGTGCGAGGACTTCAGCATCGAGCTCATCGAGCACAAGCGCGGCCGCAAGATCGAGGAGATCCAGTTCCGCGTCGTTCCCAAGGTGCAGCAGCGGCTCGGCGACATCTCCTCGGCCGACCGCAACGTGTTCGACCTCGAGCTGGTCGGCCGGCTGATCGCGCTGGGCATCAAGCAGGAAGAGGCGCAGGACCTCTACGCCATCACCGACGAAGGCCAGATCCGCGCCACGCTCGACCATGTCGAGCAGCGGCTGCGCAATGCCGCGATGCCCGAGCTCAAGTCGCCCGCGGCCTACTTCAAGGATGCGCTCAAGAAGGGCTATGCCGGCCTGAAGGCGCTGCCGCCCACGGCCGGCGCAGCCGCCGCCCCGGGTGCGCCGGCACCGGCCACGCCCGCACAGCCCGCGGCGGCGCCGGCGCTGTCCGAAGGCGAGCGCATGCGCCGCATCCTCGAGCTGTGGGAGAAC
>NZ_JBZAYE010000414.1:0-6698 GCF_058244205.1 Variovorax sp. 20P10.2.4 | reverse complement strand
CAGCCGGTTCGCGGCCCGCCGCGCGGCACGCTGCGCCTGCTTCATTGCGTGGCGACGGGGTCCTTGGTCTCCGACGTCGGCGCCGGATCGAAGGCGGCCACGTTGGCCGGCTCCGCCGTGTCGAGCACCGAGGCGACCAGCGACTGCACGTAGGCGATGAAGCTGTCGTAGGCGTCGGCTTGCGGCGGCGGGTTCTCCGGCGGGTTGCCGCTCACCGGCGGGAACGGGTAGAACACGGCGCCACCGCCGCCGCCCCCGCCGCAGCCGGCAAGGAAGGCGGTCACCAGCAGCAGGCCGGCGATGCGAGGGATGTTGCGGTTCATGCCGGCATCCTCCTCAGCGCGCGGCCGAGGCCGAGGTCGAACCCGGCAGCGGCGTGTTGAGGTACGGGAAGGCATCGGGGAACTGCGTGGGGTTCTGCGCGGCACCATCGGTCAGCGCGGCGCTGCCCGCGGGCGCGTCGGCCGGCTTGCAGCCGACCTTGAGCGTGTCGCTGGCACCCGTGGCCACGCACAGCACGCCCATGGCCACGCGCAGCTCGGCATCGACCACGTCGTCGCCCGGCCGGCGTCCGTTCGGGAAGCCCGCGTTGTCGCCGCCGAGCACGCCGAGGTTGCTCTGGTTCGCCTTCACCGTCGGCGCGATGGACGTGTTCAGCCGCAGCATTTCCGACGCCTTGACGTTGGCCGGCTTGTTCACGCCCTCCACGCCCGTGAGGAAGGCCGCGACCAGGTCGGTGCGCGGGAAGTTCGTCGGCGCGGGCGCCGAGAACAGCGTCTGCACCAGCGCCGGCAAGGTCGGGTTGGTCACGTAGTCGGCGAACTGCGCGTCGTCCTGCGGCTTGGAGCTGTTGAAGCGGTCCTTGTCCTTCAGGCCGATCACCACCTCGTTGACCAGCGGCATGCCCAGACGCGAGACCTGGGCCCAGGCACCGCCGTTGATCGCGGTGGTGCCATGGCCGCTCTTGGGCGGGCTGGCGATCAGGCGCCCCTGGCGCACGCTGGCCGTGGTCCAGCCGCCCACGATCGGATGGCCGGCGGTGGTGATGCACGAGATCGGCACCTCGAGCGCCATCGTCGTCACGTTCTTGTCGGCCAGCGCGTCGGGATTGGCCGAGCTCGAGCCCAGCGGATTGAGGTTGATCAGGTCGAACACCTGGCCCAGGGCCACGGTGAACGGATCCTTGCGCTGGCCGACGAACACGCGGCCCTGCGTGGCGCAGCCCGGGATGTTGACCGTGTAGAGATGCTGGTTCGCATAGGTGGCATAGCCGGTCGGGCCGCCGAAGGTCTTGTCGCCGATGTTGTCGGTGGGCTTGTCGAACTCGGTGCCGCCGCCCGCCTTGGACACGGCCTCGACCTTGCCCTTGCGGCGATCGCCGCGCACGATGTTCAGCGTGTAGGTCTCGCGCAGGTTGCTGGTGGCCTGGTTCGGCCCGCTGATGCCGCCGGCCTGCACCAGCGGGATCGACACCTGCTTGCCCGCGATCGGCAGCTGGATGTCGCGCAGCGTGTTCTTGAACCTGAACTGGAAGGTGATGTCCTCGACCGCGTTGCCGTCGGTGTCGAGGTGGATCTCGTACAGGCCGTTCGGGTCCATGGTGAAGTAGTTGGGACCGCCGTACGGGCTCTGGTCGGGCTGGTAGTTGGCGATCAGCGTCACGAAGTCCTGGCGGCCGGCTTCGTAGCTGCGGAACATGTAGAAGTCGGTGGCATCGAGCTTGGGCATGCCCGCGATCGACGGCGCCTCTCGGTGGCTGGATGCGATGGCACCCACGGCGGTCACGGCACTGAGCACGAAGACACAGGCCCTTGCGGGGGGTAGGGAGAATCTCATCGGCGTCACCTCGGTGTAAATGGTGGATGTGCGGGCACGACTCGTCCGACGAAAACGTCGGCTCTGGATGAGTACGAACCGAAGGTTCAACCGGATGTGCTTTTTTTACCGAGGGTTTTCACCGCGCAGCGCGGCCGTGGAAGTGCTACGCGCGCGTTCCCGCGAGGGCGCGCGCGGTCCTTCCTTCCGTCACCGAAACGTCACGAACTCAGCGGCTCGTGAACATGAGCACCGAGCGCCCCGTCGCCAGATAGTCGCCACGCGCCGCGTCATCGCCCACGCCCAGTGCCGGGTCGGCGCTGTCGAGCACCAGGGTCCACGCACCGGCCGGTGCGGCGGGCAGCGTGAAGGGCACGGCCTCGTGCCAGGCGTTGAACACCAGCAGCACGCTCGCGTCGTGCGCCGCCACCGGAATCGCCGACACCGGCGCGCGGCCGTCGAGCAGCAGCGCGAACGAGCGCGTCTGCGGGTCGTCCCAATGCGAGGGCTGCATCTCCTCGCCGGCCGGCGTGAACCAGGTCGAGTCCTTGGCGCCGATGTCCTCGAACCAGGCACCGGCCAGGAAGCGGTTGCGCCGCAGCACCGGGAACTCCTTTCGCAACGCGAGCAGGCGGGCCGCGAACTCGCTGAGTCCACGCCCCGCTTCGCCGCCGGCCGCGGCCCAGTCCACCCACGAGATCTCGTTGTCCTGGCAGTAGGCGTTGTTGTTGCCCTGCTGCGTGCGGCCGAACTCGTCGCCGGCCAGCAGCATCGGCGTGCCCTGCGACAGCAGCAGCGTGGCCAGCAGGTTGCGTTGCTGGCGCGCGCGCAGCGCGAGCACGGCCTCGTCGTCGGTCGGGCCCTCGACGCCGCAGTTCCACGAGCGGTTGTCCGAATGGCCGTCGCGGTTGTCCTCGCCGTTGGCCTCGTTGTGCTTGTCGTTGTAGCTCACGGTATCGGCCAGCGTGAAGCCATCGTGCGCGCTGATGAAGTTGACGCTGGCCCAGGGCCGGCGCCCGCGGTGGTTGAAGCGCTCACCGCTCGCGGTGAGGCACTGCGCGAGCTTGCCCGCCGTGCCCTCCTCGCCCTTCCACCAGGCGCGCACGGTGTCGCGGAACTGGTCGTTCCACTCGGCCCACCCGGGCGGGAAGCCGCCGACCTGGTAGCCGCCGGGGCCGATGTCCCAGGGCTCGGCGATCAGCTTCACGCTCGACAGCACCGGGTCCTGCCGGCAGCTCTTGAGGAAGCCGCCGCCTTCGTCGAAGCCGTGCGGCTCACGCGCGAGGATGGTCGCGAGGTCGAAGCGGAAGCCGTCCACGCGCATCTCGGTCACCCAGTAGCGCAGGCTGTCGGTCACCATCTGCAGCACGCGCGGATGGCTGAGGTTCACGGTGTTGCCGGTGCCGGTATCGTTGATGTAGTAGCGCGGCGTGTCGGGCAGCAGCCGGTAGTAGCTCGCGTTGTCGATGCCCTTGAACGAGATCGTCGGGCCGAGCTCGTTGCCCTCGGGCGTGTGGTTGTAGACCACGTCGAGGATCACCTCGAGGCCGTGCGCATGGAAGCGGTCCACCATGTGCTTGAACTCGTCGATCTGCGGCCCGTCCATGTAGCGCGGATCGAGCGCGAAGAAGCCGATGGTGTCGTAACCCCAGAAGTTGGTCAGGCCCTTCTCGAGCAGCGAAGACTGGTTCAGGAACATCTGCACCGGCAGCAGCTCCACGCTGGTCACGCCGAGCGCGCGGATCGGCGCCAGCACCTCGTCGCGCGCCATGCCCGCGAAGGTGCCGCGGAACTGCTCGGGCACCTGCGGATGCTGCATGGTGAAGCCGCGCACGTGGGTCTCGTAGAACACGGTCTCGGGCCAGGGCACGCGCAGCGCATCGGTCTGCGTCCACTCGAAGCGCGAATCGACCACCACGCACTTGGGCACCAGCGGCGCGCTGTCGCGCTCGTCGAAGCTCAGGTCGCCGTCGGCATGGCCCACGGTGTAGCCGAACAGCTCGGGGCCCCACTTCAGCGTGCCCATGTAGGCCTTGGCATAGGGGTCGAGCAGCAGCTTGTGGTGGTTGAAGCGGTGGCCCTTCTCGGGCTCGTAGGGACCGTGCACGCGCAGGCCGTAGCGCGCGCCGGGTTGCAGGCCGGGCACGAAGCCGTGCCAGATCTCGTCGGTGTACTCGGGCAGGGTGACGCAGCCCACCTGCGTGGTGCCGGCCTCGTCGAAGATGCAGACGTCGACCCGCGTGGCATGCGCCGAGAACACGGCGAAGTTGACGCCGTCGCCGTTGAAGCTGGCGCCGAGCGGGTGCGCGGTGCCTTCGAGCACCGTCAGGGGGGTCGGAACGTGAGGGGTGTCGGCCATGGCGTGTGGGTGATCGGGCTGAGGGGTTGCGGGAAGGGACGGCAAAGTCTCCGTGTCCCCCGTGCCCGCGTGCGGCAGCACTTGGCGCAGCCTCGCGTAGGCGGCGCGCCCGTCATCCGGTCACCGGGCCGGTGGTCGAAGCGGACGGCCATCAAGCGGATGCGTCACAGCACCGAGAACTCCTTGCGCAACACGAGCAGGCGAGCCAAGAAGTCGCTCCGTGCGCCCGGCTTCGCCGCTGATTGCGGCCCAGTCGATCCACGAGATCTCGTTGTCGTGGCAGTAGGCGTTGATTCGCGCCGAGTCTCACAGGACCCCTTCAAAAGTAGGATTGTGAGTTTTCGATGCATCTTTTTTGGCATCATCGAATGAATCCAGTGACATCCGGATGCCGGGATTGCGCGAATGATGCCCATCTCCATGGAGAAGGCCTTCACTTTCGTGATCCCGTTCGAGAATTCAACATAGCGAACCTAAGCCCAAAGAGGAGAGAGACTTGCGCACCTTCAAAATCGCCTTCACAGCCGTACTCGTGGGATTGGTCGCGGCATGCGCGCCAATGCAAAAGCAGGTGGTCAGAACGACCATCCCGTTCGACGAAGCCTTGCACCGCCCGTATCTGGCAAAACCAGGACAAACGATCCGTGGGCAAGCGTTCCTGCGTCAACGAGGCGGCGGAAACGTGACCTGCGCTGGCCGGGAAGTCATGATGATTCCCGACACCGCCTACTTCGGTGAAATCTTCGATATCGCGAGGAGAGGCGCAACGGCAGTACCTGGCCAGAATCATCAAGTCCCCAAGGAGTTCGCTTCCTTGAGAAAAATGTCGATGTGCGATGCGCAAGGGAATTTCGAGTTCGAAAATGTCGCACCGGGCAGATGGTTCATCGCCACCGAGGTCGTGTGGGAAGTCGGATCGAGCAATCAGGGCGGAGGACTGCTGAAACGCATCGAGGTCGCCGAAGGACAAACGGGGCGCGTCTTCCTGACTGACCAGGACCGGGTGGGCAATTGAACGTCCGAAGACACTGCATGAACACGCTCGACTCCGCGCGCCTCGCCTCAGTTCTCGTCGCGTGCATGGTTCTCGCCGGATGTGCTCCGACCTCATTTCGTGGCGAGCACGAAGACCGCTTCAAGCTTCGCGCCGCTGGCCAGATCGAACCGACCAAGACCGTGGCGTTCCTGGAATGCATCCAGCACGGATTCACCAACGCGCCGCGTTACTACAAGCCACTCGTTCATCAAGCCAGGCGCCAAAACGGCTATCGCCTGGATCTGATGGTCGATAGGCACGTCCTGCTGAGTGCCGACATACTCGAGGACGGTCGTACACAGCTGCTGGAAGGCCCTTCCGCAGGCTTGATTTCCACCGGCGCCGATATCAAGATCTATGAAGATTGCGTAGCCACGTTCGGTAAACCTCTTTCCGAAAGCCCGATCCCTCGAGGCTGAGAGGCAGAACGTGACGGGGTCGCGCCTGGCAAAAAATAGCGCACTCTTCGCAAGGTGCTCGACGCGTGCCGTAGAGTACCGCCAGGGCCTCCCGGCCAGCCCCATTTCTACCTATTCCCATGACCGACAAAGAACGCCTCGACTACCTCCAGGGACAAGTGGCCGCGCTCAAGAGCTTCTGCCTGGCCCTGATGTCCTCGCACCCCAATCCCAGGCTGCTGTTCGACCGGATGGAACGATTCGGCAACCAGCAGGCAGGCATCCTGCTGGGCCAGCCCACGTCGGATGCGCTGCTGCAGGGCGCCGATGCCATGCGCGACCAGCTCCTGGCCTATGCCCGGGAGCTGCAGGCGGCGATCGACAAGAAGTCGGAAGCCGACAAGGCCTGAGGCCTTCGTTGGCCGCCAGGCCCTGGCTCGGGGCCTGCGCCTACTGCGAGTTCGCGGGGGTCGAGGTCTCGAACTCGATGCCGCCGACGAACTTCTGCAGGAAGTTGTAGATCAGGCAGCCGATGGCCACCGCGCAGTAGGCGAAGACCAGGTACATGAGCGGCGCGAGCAGCAGGAGCAGCAGCGACGGCCCGCTCTTGCCGGCCGGCTGCACCAGCGCGAACAGCAGCGCGAAGGGCACGAGGAACACCAGCGAGGTGACCGCCATCATGACGCCGAACACCTTGCCGTTCTGATGCGGTGAGAGTCGCGAGATCTGTTGTTTCATGGGGCGGCGCCTCCTCGCGCCTGGGTTCGAATTCGGACGGATAGCGTACCAGCGCGGGCCTGGCGGCGACGGTGTTACGCTCTCGGGCGCCCTCCTGCCCGCCCCCGCGCAGGCAGTGGAGGCCCAGCCACCCGCGGCCCGTCCGCCACGCAAGGAAGCCAAGGCCACGGCCTGCAGCGCAACCTTCCCCGACATTCCATTTCCATGTCCACCTCCACCCCGATCACCTCCTCCCGCACGCTGTCCTACGTCGCGCTCTTCGCCGCGCTGATCGCCGCGCTGGGCGCCGTTCCGCGCATCGACCTGGCCCTGGGCGTGCCGATCACGCTGCAGACCCTCGGCGTGATGCTCG
>NZ_JBZAYE010000413.1:0-6730 GCF_058244205.1 Variovorax sp. 20P10.2.4 | reverse complement strand
TGGTTCAGCGTGAGCGGAAACACGCCGTCGCCCTGCTGCAGCGCGAGCGCCGCGCCGAGCGCGATCGTCGCGTGGCCGCAGAACGGCACTTCGGACTGGGGCGCGAAGTAGCGCACGCGCCAGCCGTCGCCGGTGCGCGCGGCGAAGGCGGTTTCGGAGAAGCCCACGTCGGCGGCGATGCGCTGCATCTGCGCCTCGGGCGGCAGGGCCTCGGCGATGACGACGCCGGCGGGATTGCCGCCTTGCTCGCCATCCGAGAAGGCCGCGATCTTCAGGACATTCATGGGGACCTCTTCAGCGCGGCACGGGCCGGTCGAGGAACAGCAGGCGCACCGCGAGCGCCAGCATCACGGTGGCGAGCAGGCCGCGCTGGAATTTCTCGGCGCCGGGGCGACGCTGCAGCCAGCGGCCGACCTGTCCGCTGCAGGCGCCCAGCAGGGTGTTGAAGCCCAGCGCGGCCAGCGACAGCACGATGCCGAGCTGCACGAGTTGCAGCGGCACGCTGCCGCGCGCGGGATCGACGAACTGGGGCAGGAACACCATGAAGAACAGCAGCGCCTTCGGATTGACCAGGTTGTTCAGCAGGGCCATGCGCACGATGCGGCCGAAGTCGGCCGGCCGCGCCTGCGCGCCGAGCCGCAGGCCGCCGCCGCTGCGCAGCGCCTGCACGGCGAGCCACAGCAGGTACAGCGCGCCGGCATAGCGCAGCAGGTCGAAGGACGGCGGCCAGGCGGCCACCAGCGCGGTCACGCCGGTGGCGGCGAACAGCGTGTGCACCAGGTCGGCGGCCGAGATCCCGAGCGCCGCCGCGAAGCCGCCGCGCGGGCCATGGGCCACGCCGTGCGAGAGCACGAAAGCCATGTTCGGGCCCGGCGACAGGAACAGCGCCAGCACCGCGAGCAGGAACAGCGAGAGGGTTGCGAGGCCGATCAAGGGAGGCTCCGGTGGCTGTGCGCGCTCAGATCTGGGCGGCCGCGAGCTGCTTGTCGCCGGCCAGCGCGAGCTCCTCGCGCACCGTCTGCGCCAGCGCGGCGATCGCGGTGTCGATCTCCTCGACGCTCGCGGTCACGAACGACAGCCGCAGCGTGCGCGCGTCGCCTTCGCCGGCATAGAAGGGCGCGCCCGGCACGAAGGCCACGTTGCGCTCGACCGCCTTGGGCAGCAGGGTCACGGTGTCGATGCCCTCGGGCAGTCGCGCCCACAGGAACATGCCGCCCTTGGGCGCGTTGAACTTCACGTCCAGGCCGGCCATCTCGCGCGTGAGCGCGGCGCTCATCGCATCGCGCTGGCGCTTGTAGAGCGCGCGGATGGTGGGCACGTGGCGCTCGAGGAAGTTGTCCTTCATCACGGCCGACACCATGCGCTGCGTGAAGATCGGCGTGTGCAGGTCGACCGCCTGCTTGGCCTGCAGCAGCTTCGGGTAGATGGACTTGGGCGCCACCAGGAAGCCCAGGCGCAGGCCCGGCGCCAGCACCTTCGAGAACGAGCCCAGGTAGATGACGCCCTCGGGGTTGCGCGCGGCCAGCGGCGGCGGCGGGGCTTCGTCGAACCAGAGCTCGCCGTAGGGGTTGTCCTCGACGATCGGCAGGCCGGCCGCGGCGGCGGCGGCCGACACGGCGGCGCGCCGTTCCTCGGTCATGGTGCGGCCGGTGGGGTTCTGGAAGTTGGGCAGCAGGTAGATGAAGCGCGCGTCCTTGGCCTTGGCGACCAGGTCTTCGACGATCACGCCGTCGTCGTCGCTGGCCACGCCCACGGGGTTGGGTTCCATCGGGCCGAAGGCCTGCAGCGCGCCGAGGTAGGTCGGCGTCTCGACCAGCACCTTGCTGCCCGGATCGATCAGCACCTTGGCGACCAGGTCGAGGCCCTGCTGCGAGCCGGTGGTGATCAGCACCTGCGAGGGATCGACGTTCCACGGCAGCATGTCGGCCACGGCCTGGCGCAGCGGCGCGAAGCCCTCGCTGGCGGCGTACTGCAGCGCGGCCTGGCCGTCGTTGTGCAGCACCTCGGCGCAGGCGTCGGCGAAGGCCTGGATCGGGAAGGTCTTGGGCGAGGGCAGGCCGCCGGCCAGGCTGATGATGCCGGGGCGCTCGGTGACCTTGAGGATTTCACGCAGCACCGACGGGTTCATCTTGGCGGCGCGGGCGGCGAGTTTCCAGTTCATGGGAGTCTTCTTTCTGACGGTGAGGGGCGATGCGAACGAACGGGGTGCGGATGCGAGGGTAAGACGGCGGGCGGGTTCAGTCCACGGCGCCGACGGGCCCGCGAATGGCGGGGGCGGCCGGTGCCGACGGCTGCGACAGCCGCTTGCCGACCACCACCGTGGCCACCACCGCGGCCGCGAAGCCCAGCGTGACCACGTCGAGCGGTTCGCCGAGCAGCGGGATCGACACCAGGATCGAGAGGAAGGGCTGCAGCAGCTGCGTCTGGCTCACGCGCAGCGCGCCGCCGAGGGCCAGGCCGCGGTACCAGGCGAAGAAGCCGATCCACATCGAGAACATGCCGACGTAGACGAAGCCCAGCCAGGAGGCGGTGGCGATCGGCTGCGTGGGCCACAGCACGAGCGTCGCCGGCAGGGTGACCGGCAGCGCCATCACGCAGACCCAGCAGATCACGCGCTCGGCACCGAGCGCGGGCGTGACCTGCGCGCCGTAGATGTAGCCGAAGGAGGCGGCGATCACGGCGCCGACCAGCAGCAGGTCGGCCCATTCGAAGCCGAAACCGTGACCGTTCTGGCTCGCGCGCACCAGCGAGAACACCACCACCAGCAGGCTGCCCGCGATGGCGCAGAGCCAGAAGCCGAGCCGCGCGCGCTGGTGCAGCACCCAGGCCGCGACCGCGGCCGTGACCAGCGGCAGCAGCGCCGTCACCACCGCCGCATGGCTGGCCGTGACCACGCGCAGCGCATAGGCCAGCAGCAGCGGAAAACCGATGCAGTTGCCGAGCACCGCGATACCCAGCGGCTTCCACTGGTGGGGCGCCGGCCGCGGCGAGCGCGTGACCAGCAGGAACACGGCCGACAGCAGGCCCGCGAGCGCGGCCCGGCCGAGCGTGACGAACCACGGCGAAAGCTGCGGCTGCGCCTGCGTGCCGGTGGCCAGCCGCGTCATCGGCAGCGTGACCGCGAACAGCGCCACGCCGATCACGCCGAGCCACATGCCGAGGGTTTCGTCCTTGATCTTCATGGCGGCCCTAGACGCGCAGCATCCACCAGGCGGTGAGCACCAGCACGGCGGCCATCGCGCGGTTGAACCAGGCCAGGCGCTGGCCCTTCGACAGCCAGTCGCGCAGCAGTGCGCCGGCCAGCGCATAGGTGAAGTTGCTCGCGAAGGCGTAGACCAGCATCACCGGCGCGACGATCGCGAAGCGGTGCAGCGGCTCGGCCTGGCCCGCGATCCAGCCGGCGACCAGCGTGAGCGCGAGCAGCCAGGCCTTGATGTTGAGGAACTGCAGCATCACGCCCTGCACGAAGCCGACCGACAGGTTGGCGTCGTCGGCGCGGCCCAGCGTGGTGCTGGTGCCGAGCTTGAACGCGAGGTAGAGCAGGTAGGCGATGCCCAGCGCCTTGATCGCCCAGCGCAGCGCGGGCGCCGCCATCACCAGCGCGCCCAGGCCGGCCGCGCACAGCGCGAGCAGCAGCGTCCAGCCCACGGGCACCGCGACCACGAAGCGCATCGCGCGCGGCAGGCCGCCGTTGGCCGCGAGGGTGGTCGACAGCGTGGTGTTCGGGCCCGGCGAGAAGCTCATCGCCGTGGCCAGCACCAGCAGCGCGGTGAATTCTTGCCAGTTCATGACACACACTCTAAACTTTGGACCATTACAGTTCCAGTACAGATGGCCGTACACACAGTCAATCTGTATCGGCCTTGCGTACAACACAGATCGAACGTCGATGCTGACACGAACCTCGTCCCAGTCGCTGACCGCCCAGTTGGCCGATCGCCTGGCAGAACGCATCCGCAACCGCCTGCTGCTGCCGGGCGCGCGCCTGCCCTCGGTGCGCGAATGCGCGCGCCAGCAGGGCGTGAGCCCCTACACCGTGGTGGCCGCCTACGACCAGCTGCTGGCGCTCGGGCTGGTGGAGGCGCGGCGCCAGCGCGGCTTCTTCGTGCGCGATTCGGGCCGCGATCCGGCGCGCGACCCTGCCCAGCCGCCCGGCGACCCGCTGCAGGTCAGCGCGCTGTCGATGGTCACGCAGATGATGGCCTCGCGCACGCCGGCCGACGCCAGCTCGCTGATCCGCAGCATGTTCCACCGCCCGAGCGACAAGCCGCAGCCCGGCATGGGCGTGTTCCCGCCCGACTGGCTCGATTCCTCGTTCATGCCGACGGCGGTGCGGCGCATGACCAGCACCGCGATGCTGCAGGAGCTGTCGCTGCAGTACGGCGAGCCCGCGGGCGACGCGGCGCTGCGGCGCAGCCTGTCGCAGAAGCTGGTGGGCATCAACGTGCCGGCCGCGCCCGACCAGATCGTGACCACCATCGGCGCCACCCATGCGCTGGACATCGTGAGCCGCACCATGCTGCGCGCCGGCGATCCGGTGATGGTCGAGGAGCCCGGCTGGGCGCTCGAGTTCGCGCGGCTCGAGGCGCTGGGCATGCGCATCCTGCCGGTGCCGCGCCGCGCCGACGGGCCCGACCTCGACGTGATGGCGCAGTACTGCGCGCTGCACAGCCCGAAGCTGTTCGTCAGCGTGAGCGTGCTGCACAACCCGACCGGCTACAGCCTGTCGCCCAACAGCGCGCACCGCGTGCTCAAGCTGGCCAACGAGCACGACTTCCACATCGTCGAGGACGACACCTACAGCCACCTCGCGCCCGAGCACGCCACGCGGCTCAGCGCGCTCGACGGGCTGCAGCGCACCATCTACGTCAGCGGTTTCGCGAAGATCCTCGCGCCCAACTGGCGCATCGGCTTCCTGGCTGCCTCGCCCGCGCTCAAGGAGCGGCTGCTCGAGACCAAGCTGCTCGCCACCCTGACCTCGCCCGCGCTGTTCGAGCGGGCGCTCTCGTGGTGCATCGACCAGGGGCAACTGCGGCGCCACGCCGAGCGCGTGCGCATCCGCCTCGAGGGCGCCCGCGCGCGCGCCGCCAAGCTGGTGCTGGCGCACGGCTGCACCTTCGCGTCCGAGCCCGCGGGGCTGTTCGGCTGGGTCGACACCGGCGTCGACACCGACATGCTGACCCAGCGCATGCTCGACCAGGGCTACCTGCTGGCGCCGGGCTCGCTGTTCCATGCGCGCCGGCCGCCCACCACGCTGATGCGCATCAACTTCGCGAGCTCGCAGGACGCGAGCTTCTGGAAGGTCTTCGCCAAGACGCGCGACGAGCTCTGATCCGGGGCGGGGCGGGCCCTGCCTTGGAGTAAGCTGGCAGCACAACACCCGCCAGACCGGAGACCTGCCGCATGAACAAAGCCAGCCAACCCTTCGATTTCAGCCAGTTCGTACCCGGCTTCGACTTCCTCAAGAACCTCGCGGCCGGCGCGAGCGGCGCCGGTTCCGTGCCCGGCATCCCGAGCCTGGCGAGCTGGGTGGCGCCCACCATGAGCGTGGAGGAGGTCGACAAGCGCATCCAGGAACTCAAGACGGTGCAGTACTGGCTCGAGCAGAACGGCCATGCGCTCAAGGCCACGATCCAGGCGCTCGAGGTGCAGAAGATGACGCTGTCCACCCTGCGCGGCATGAACGTGCGCATGGAGGACCTCGCGGGCGCGTTCACCCGGCAGGCGAATGCGGCGGCCGCGGCGGTCAGCCCGGCGCCGGCAGCCCCGCCGGCCGCAGCGCCCGAACCCGAGGTCGAGTTCGAGGACGAAGAGGAACTCGACGAGGAGGAGGAAGAAGAGGAAGAGGCACCGCCGCCGCGCCGCAAGGCCAGGCCGACCGCCAAGGCCTCGGCCAAATCCGCCGCGGGCGATGCCGCCGGCGGCGCGGTCGACCCGCTCAAGTGGTGGGGTTCGCTGACCGAACAGTTCCAGCAGATCGCGAGCACCGCGCTGCAGGACGCGGCCCAGCTCAAGATGCCGGCCGTGACCCAGCCGCTGGCCGACGCCGTCGGCAAGGCCATGGGAACCGCGAGCGCCTCGCGCAAGTCCACCCCCCGCAAGGCCTCCACGGCCGCCAAGCGACCGGCGGCCAAGAAGCCGGCCGCGGCGCCCGCGGCCCGCAAGCGAACGGGCGGCCGACGCTGAGCCGCCTTGTCCTGAACATCGAACGAAGCAGGTTGGCACGATGAAGTTGTTTCCCTCCGGTCACGCCACCCATCCGCAATGGCGCATGGCGGCCGGCCTCGTGCTGGCCCAGCTGCGCGCGCAGATGGCGTTGCCCGACTACGCCTTGGCACCCACCCTCGGGCTGCTCTACATCACCGACCACTATGCGGTCGACGCGCGGGAGATCCTCGACCACCTGAGCGCCGAGCTGCCCGAGGTGACCGACTGGGCCGGCACCGTCGGCGTCGGCGTGTCGGCCAACAATGCCGAGTACTTCGACGAGCCCGGCCTGAGCCTGATGCTCTGCGCCCTGCCGAGCGACCAGTACCGCGTGTTCTCGGGCGTGGCGCCGCTCGCCAGTTCCGAGATGAGCGGCTTCGAGGCCCACACGGCGCTGGTGCATGCCGATCCCGCCACCCCCGACCTGACCGAGCTCATCGGCGAGATGGCCGGGCGCACCGACACCGGCTACCTGTTCGGCGGCCTCTCCTCGGGCCGCGGCGGCGCGCTGCAGTTCGCGGTC
>NZ_JBZAYE010000412.1:0-6737 GCF_058244205.1 Variovorax sp. 20P10.2.4 | reverse complement strand
TGCTCGATGGCCTCGGTCGCGGGGCAGCCCGAATAGGTCGGCGTCAGCACCACCTCGAGGCCGTCGTCGTGCTCGATCACGTCGCGCACGATGCCGAGGTCGCAGACCGACACGGCCGGCACCTCGGGGTCGGGCACCGAGTGCAGCACCTCCCAGGCGGCGTCGATGCGCGAGGCGGCCATGGTGTCGGCAGTCACCACACGCCCCCGGGGAAGGCGCGCTGCAGGTGCTGCATCTCGGCCAGGATGTAGCCCATGTGCTCGCTGTGCACGCCCTGCTTGCCGGTGCTGCGGAACTTGGCCTCGGCCGGCGCGGCCAGGCCGGCGGCGTCGAGCACCTGCTGCATCTCGGCGAACCACGGCTCGCGCAGTTCGTTCCAGGCCGGGCCCAGGCCGCTGGCGCTGGCTTCGCGGTCGATGGCGTCGGCCTCGAACAGCTCGGGCATGTAGAGCCAGGCCTGCTTGAGCGCGGCCTCGGTGCGGCGGCGCGATTCCTCGGTGCCGTCGCCCAGGCGCACCACCCAGTCGGCCGAGTGCTGCTGGTGGTAGCGCGCTTCCTTCAGCGCCTTGCCGGCGATGGCGGCCACTTCCTCGTCGCTCGAGCTCGCCAGCCGTTGCCACAGCAGCTTGAGCAGGGTGGCGATCATGGTGTTGCGCACCACCGAGAAGGCGAAGTCGCCGCGCGGCAGCTCGACCAGCGTGAGGTTGAAGTAGTCGCGTTCCTCGCGCAGGTAGGCGAGCTGGTCCTCGTCGTGCTCGCGGCCGGCGCCTTCCAGCTTGCCGGCGTGGGTGAGCAGCGCGCGCGCCTGGCCCACGAGGTCGAGCGCGATGTTGGCCATCGCGATGTCCTCCTCGAGCACGGGCGCGTGGCCGCACCACTCGCCCAGGCGCTGGGCCAGCACCAGGCAGGTGTCGCCGATGCGCAGCAGGTACTGCACGGCGGGCGTGCGGTTCAGTTCGATCGATGCTTGCATGGCCGGCCGCTCACATGTGGTCGACGGACTTGGGCAGCGCGTAGAAGGTCGGGTGGCGGTAGACCTTGTCCTCGGCGGGATCGAAGTACATGTCCTTGTCGCCCGGATCGCTCGCGACGATCTGCTCGGAGCGCACCACCCAGATGCTGCAGCCTTCCTGGCGCCGCGTGTAGACGTCGCGCGCCATCTGGATCGCCATCTTCGAGTCGGCGGCATGCAGGCTGCCGCAGTGCTTGTGGTCCAGGCCGGCCTTGCTGCGCACGAACACCTCCCACAGGGGCCATTCTTGTTTCTGTTCGACGGTCATGCCGCCTCCTTCATCGGTTGCTTGTTGGCATGGGCGAGTGCGGCTTCGCGCACCCAGGCGCCGTCTTCCCAGGCGTCGACACGGGCCTGCAGGCGTTCGCGGTTGCAGGGGCCGTCGCCGCCGATCACGCGCCAGAACTCGCTCCAGTCGATGGTGCCGAAGTCGTGCGCCTGGCGTTCCTCGTTCCACTTGAGGTCGGGGTCGGGCAGGGTCACGCCGAGGATGGCCGCCTGCTCGACGGTGGCGTCGATGAACTTCTGGCGCAGCTCGTCGTTGCTGAAGCGCTTGATGCCCCAGCGCATCGACTGCGCCGAGTTGGGCGACTGGTCGTCGGGCGGGCCGAACATCATGATCGAGGGCCACCACCAGCGGTTGACCGCGTCCTGCACCATCGCCTTCTGCGCGTCGGTGCCGTGGGTCATCATGGTCAGCAGCGCCTCGTAGCCCTGGCGCTGGTGGAAGCTCTCCTCGCGGCAGATGCGGATCATGGCGCGCGCATAGGGCGCGTAGGAGCAGCGGCAGATCGGTACCTGGTTCATGATGGCCGCGCCATCGACCAGCCAGCCGATGGTGCCCATGTCGGCCCAGGTCAGCGTGGGGTAGTTGAAGATCGAGCTGTACTTGGCCTTGCCGGTGTGCAGCGCGTCGAACATCTGGTCGCGCGAGGTGCCCAGCGTCTCGGCGGCGGCATAGAGGTAGAGGCCGTGGCCGCCCTCGTCCTGCACCTTGGCCAGCAGGATCGCCTTGCGCTTGAGCGTGGGCGCGCGGCTGATCCAGTTGCCCTCGGGCAGCATGCCGACGATCTCCGAGTGCGCGTGCTGGCTGATCTGGCGCACCAGCGTCTTGCGGTAGTGATCGGGCATCCAGTCCTTGGCCTCGATGAAGTCGCCGGCGTCGATGCGCGCGTCGAAGCGTTCCTCGAGCCGCAACTCGTCGGCCGAGCGCAGGGCCTTCTTGCCGTCGCCGGCGTCCTTGCCCATGGTGTCCATGGCTTGTGTGTACATCGCGGTTCTCCTTGAGAGGTGAAGAGGTCGTCGATCGGTGGTCAGTAGCTCAGCTGCTTCGTGGACTGCGCGCGGCGGTCCACGTCGGCCGGTGTCAGGGCCTCGCTCTTGCAGCCGAAATCCTTGAACAGCGCCATCTGGTCGGCGTAGTGGGGCGACTTGCGGCCGTCGGGTCCGACGAAGCCGCTCTGGCCCGGCGGGGCGGCGGTGCACAGCACGACGCCCTTGGCGCCGAGCACCACCTTGTCGTTCTGCGTGCCGCGGTTCATGTAGCTCGGCAGGGTCAGCTGCTCGTCGGCCCCGGCCTGCGGCGCGCCGATGAAGTTGCTGGTGAGGAACACATGCTTCGTCACCGGCGTGCGCCACTTGGCGGTGTCGCTGCCGTAGCGCTTGTCGAGCTCGGCCACGGCCTGCGCGAGCGTGGCGCGCAGCACGGCGTTCTTGTCCTCGCCGTTGAAGAAGTCGTAGCGCTGCGGCACGCCGGCCTTGGGGCCGAGCAGCGCGTTGTAGACCAGCTTCAGGCCGTTGCCCGGGCGGATGCTGGCCACCTGCGTCTCGCCGGCATAGCCGGTGCCCGCATAGGCCGCGAACACCTCGGGCGGCAGGTCGTCGGCCAGCACCTTGCGGTAGAGGATCGGCAGCCACGCTGTCATCAGCGTGGTGGCCGGGCTGTCGTAGACGCCGCGCTCGGCCGGGTCCTCGTTGAGCATGTTCCAGTCCGCCAGCAGCTGGGCCGCGCGGCGCGCCGGGTCGGCGGCCGGCAGGCCGCGCGTCGCCTCGAGGGCGAAGGGCACGAGGTAGCGCGCGTTGGTGTCGGCGTAGGCAGTGGTGCGGTTGAGCGCCCAGAGTTCGTCGGGCGTGAGCCGGGGCTTGGCCTCGAGCCGCGCCGTGAACTCGTGCACCCGGTCGACCACCGAGTAGTTGCCGCCGTCGCTGACCGCGCCCGGTGCCGACTGGTTGTTCCAGTTGGCGACGTAGCCCTGCGCCGGGTTGAAGGTCTTCGGGTCCTCGCTGAAGGGGCGGATGCCGAGCCATTCCATCGAGCCGTCGCCCACGGCGGGCAGGCGGACGTCCTGCGTGGCCGGGCGGATCGGCAGCCGGCCCGGCGAGACGTAGCCGATGTTGCCGGCGGTGTCGGCGTAGTACCAGTTGATGGTGATGGCCACGCGCGAGGCCTGTGCCAGCCACTGCTCCCAGTTCTGCGCGCGCATCGCGTGGATCCAGCCCAGCAGCGACTCGAGTTCGTAGCCGTCCCAGCTGCGCTTCATCGAATACGCGGTGCCGTTGGGCAGGTCGAAGTTGGTCACGGTGCCGTGCACGGTGGCGTAGACGTCCAGGCTCTGGTCGGGCTGGCCCTTGACCTTGATGAGCTCGGTGCGCTTGCTCATGGCGCGCATCGCGCCGTTGAAGCGGTACTGGTAGGGGTTGGCCGGGTCCAGCTTCTCCTGGTACATGTCGTTCACGTCGAGCGGGCCGGCGGTGGCGCCCCAGGCGATCTTGCCGTTGGTACCGAACAGCACCACGGGATGCGCGAACGGCGTGTTGCCGGTCACGTCGAAGCCGGCGCCGTGCAGGCCGATGCCGAACACGTACGAGGGATTGAACCAGTTGAACTGCGGACCGTTGATGAAGACGGTGCTGCCGTCGGTGGTCTTGTTCGGGCCGGCGATCCAGAGGTTGCTGGCGATCGGGCGGGTCCAGGGCTCGGCCACGCCGCGCCGCGCGGCATCGATCTCGTTGCGCGCGACCAGCAGCTCGGGCGAGACCGGCGCCAGCGCCGCGCGATGGGCGGCGTGCGCATCGTCGGCGGCGCCCTGCACCACGGCCTTGGGACGCGGCACGGTGGTGGGCGCGAGCGGGTCTTCCACCCAGCGGATCTGGTCGAACAGCTGGCGGCCGGCCTCGTCGCCGCGCGCCTTGCGCAGCTGCTCGAGCAGGCGCAGGTTGGCGAGCTCGCTGCTCACGTTCGAGTAGCGGTTGGCCATGGTGCCGACCCAGATCATCGCCACGTCGTAGCCGGTCCAGTCGGCCTTCGGACGGAAGCCCGCATCGGCGAACTGCTTGGGCAGCAGGGTGGCCGGCGCGGCCAGCACTTCGTTCACGCGCGCATTGAAGCCGGCGGCATAGCCGTCGAAGATGGCCTTGTCGTCGCTCGACAGGCGCGCCATCTGCGCGCGGATCGAGGCGGGATCGAAGCTGGCGCGGCTGCCCTTGTCGAGCGCGACATAGGCCGGGCCCATCACTTCGGCGACGGTGCCCAGCACGGCGCGGCGCGCCATCTCCATCTGGAACAGGCGGTCCTCGGCGACGGCGTAGCCGAAGCCGTGGAACAGGCCGCGCACGTCGTTGGCATAGACGTGCGGCACGCCGTAGTCGTCGCGCTTGATCGTGACCTTGCCGGCCGGGGGCATGACCGCGCCGGTGGCCGGGGCGGTGGAGTTGGCGGCGCAGCCGGCCAGCGCCACCAGGGCGCAGGCGAGGGCGATCGATCGGAAATTCAGTGTCATCGGTGGCGGTTCGGGGGTAAGCGGCGGCGCCTCAGCGCGGGCGGTTGTCGACCACGCGACGGGCCTTGCCGGTCTGCGTGCGTTCCATCTCGTTCGGGGCATGCACCACCACGCGGGTGGAGATGCCGACCAGCGTCTTCACACGGTGCTGCACCCAGCCGGCGATGGCCGCGCGGTCGGCCGCGGCGGCTTCGTTCGGCGCGAGCTCGCAGTGCACCTCGACCTGGTCGAGCAGGCCTTCGCGGCTCACGTGCACCTGGTAGAGGCCGGTGAGGGCGCCGTGCGCGAGCACGATCTCCTCCACCTGCGTGGGGAACACGTTCACGCCGCGGATGATCATCATGTCGTCGCTGCGCCCGACGATCTTGCCCATGCGGCGGAAGGCGCGCGAGGTGGGCGGCAAGAGGCGCGTGAGGTCGCGCGTGCGGTAGCGGATGATCGGCATCGCTTCCTTGCTCAGCGAGGTGAAGACCAGCTCGCCTTCCTCGCCGTCGGCCTTCAGTTCGCCGGTCTCGGGATCGATGATCTCGGGATAGAAGTGGTCTTCCCAGATCACCGGGCCGTCCTTGCTCTCCACGCATTCGCTGGCCACGCCCGGGCCCATGACTTCGCTCAGGCCGTAGATGTCGACCGCGTCGATGCCGGCCTTGGCCTCGATGTCGCGGCGCATGGCCTCGGTCCAGGGCTCGGCGCCGAAGATGCCGATGCGCAGCGAGCTGTCCTTGGCGTCCAGGCCCAGGCGCTCGAACTGCTCGATGATCACCTGCATGTAGCTCGGCGTGACCATGATGATGTCGGGCCGGAAGTCCTGGATCAGCTGCACCTGCTTCTCGGTCTGGCCGCCCGACATCGGGACCACGGTGCAGCCCGCGCGCTCGGCGCCGTAGTGCGCGCCCAGGCCGCCGGTGAACAGGCCGTAGCCGTAGGCGATGTGGATCAGGTCGCCGGCGCGGCCGCCCGCGGCGCGGATCGAGCGCGCGACCAGGTCGGCCCAGGTGTCGATGTCCTTCTTCGTGTAGCCCACCACGGTCGGCTTGCCGGTGGTGCCCGACGAGGCATGGATGCGCGCGACCTGCTGGCGCGGCACCGCGAACATGCCGAAGGGGTAGTTGTCGCGCAGGTCGCTCTTGACCGTGAACGGGAATTTCGCGAGGTCGGCCAGCGTCTTGAGATCGCCCGGCTGCACGCCCTTGGCGTCGAAGGCCTGGCGGTAGTGCGGCACGTTGTCGTAGGCGCGCTGCAGCGTGTCGCGCAGGCGCTGCACCTGCAGCGCGGTGATCTCGTCGCGGCTCGCGGTCTCGATCGGTTCGAGATCGCCGGGGGCGGGGCGGGGTGCTGGCATGACGGGGTCCTCGTTTTTTTCGTTCGGTTCAGGCGGCGACGGCGGGGCGGCCCTTGGCGGTGTAGGAGCGGCCGCGGAAGATCGCGACGCGCTCGCCGCGCTGGTTGGTGATCTCGGTGTCGTAGACGCCGGTGCGGCCGGCCTTCGAGACCTCGAAGCAGCGCGCGGTCAGCAGGTCGCCTTCGCGCGCCGGGGCGATGAAGTCGATCGCGAAGCCCGAGGCCACGGTCAGCTCGTTGTAGGAGTTGCAGGCGAAGGCGAAGGTGGAATCGGCCAGCGTGGCCATGAAGCCGCCGTGGCAGATCGCATGGCCGTTGAGCATGTCGGGGCGCACGCGCATCTCGATCGTGGCCTGGCCCGGGCCGACCTCCACGATGCGCATGCCCAGGCCCTTGGAGGCGTTGTCGTTGGCGAACATGCCGTCGCGCACGTATTCGGCGGTCTGTTGCGGGGTGCGTTCGGTGCTCATGGCTCAGCGGTCCTTGAAGACGGGGGCGCGCTTGGCGCGGAAGGCCTCGACACCTTCGCGGTAGTCGTCGGCGGCGCCGAGCTCGCGCTGCAGGCGGGCCTCCTCGGCCAAGGCGGTGTCGAGGTCCATGGTCTG
>NZ_JBZAYE010000411.1:0-6751 GCF_058244205.1 Variovorax sp. 20P10.2.4 | reverse complement strand
CATCGGGAATGAAGCGGCTGCGGTTGGCATAGAGATGCCGATCGCCGCGCGCGGCCTGCTGCGGGATGTAGAAGCGCTGCGGCACCAGCAGGTGCAGGTGGTCGCGGGCCCGGGTCATGGCGACGTAGAGCAGGCGCCGCTCCTCCTCGAGTTCCTGCGCGCTCTGCGCCACGTCGGCCGGCATGCAGCCGTCGACCACGTTGAGCACGTGGACCGAATTCCACTCCTGCCCCTTGGCCGAATGGATGGTCGAGAGGATCAGGTAGTCCTCGTCGAGCAGCGGCGGCCCCGGCCGGTCGCTGGTGGCCTCGGGCGGATCGAGCGTGAGCTCGGTGAGGAAGCGTTCGCGCGAGGCATAGCCCGAGGCCATGTGCACCAGCTGCTCGACGTCGCCGCGGCGCGTGCCCGCGGTGTCATCGTAGAGCCGCTCGAGGTGCGGCAGGTACCAGTCCATCGCGATGCCCACGTCGGCCGGCCAGGCCAGCGACGGCGCGCGCAGCGCGGCATAGGCCTCGGCGAAGGCGGCCCATTCGGCGCGCGCGGCGCTCGGCGGCACGAAGTCGCGCAGGGCGATGGCCGGATCGGCCGCCTGGTCCATCGCGTCGAGCAGCTTCGCGCTGGTGGCCGGCCCGATGCCCGGGATCAGCTGCGTGACGCGAAAGCCCGCCATGCGCCCGCGCGGGTTCTGCGCGAAGCGCAGCACCGCGAGCAGGTCCTTGACGTGCGAGGCCTCGAGGAACTTGAGCCCGCCGTACTTCACGAACGGGATGTTGCGGCGCGCCAGCTCGAGCTCGAGCGGCGCGCTGTGGCTCGAGGTGCGGAACAGCACCGCCTGCGACTTGAGCGCGAGCCCGCCCTCGCGGTGCGCGAGCACCTTGTCGGCCACCCAGCAGGCCTGCTGCGATTCGTCGGGCACGCGCACGATCTGCGGCCGCCCGGCCGAGGGCTTGTCGGTCCACAGCGTCTTGGCATGGCGCTCGGCCGCGTGCGCGATGCATGCGTTCGACACGTCGAGGATCGGCTGGGTGGAGCGGTAGTTGCGCTCCAGCGTGACCACGCGCGCCGGCCGCGAGAACTGCGAGGGGAAGTCGAGGATGTTGCGCACCGTCGCACCGCGGAACGAATAGATCGACTGCGCGTCGTCGCCCACCACCGTCACGCCCCGGCCATCGGGCTTGAGCGCGAGCAGGATCGCGGCCTGCAGCAGGTTGGTGTCCTGGTACTCGTCGACCAGCACGTGGTCGAAGCGCGCGCCCAGGTGCTGCGCCAGCGTGGGCTCCTCCATCATGCCGGCCCAGTAGAGCAGCAGGTCGTCGTAGTCGAGCACGTTCTGCTGCTGCTTGGCCTCGACGTAGGCGCCGAACAGCTGCTGCAGCTCGACGCCCCATTCGGCGCACCACGGGAAGGACTGCCTGAGCACCGACTCGAGCGGCGCGCGCGTGTTCACGCAGCGCGAATAGATCGACAGGCAGGTGCCCTTGTGCGGAAAGCGGCGCGCGCTCGACGAGAAGCCGAGCTCGTGCCGCGCCAGCCCCATCAGGTCCTCGGCGTCGCCGCGGTCGTGGATGGTGAAGTTGTCGTCCAGCCCGATCTGCGCGGCGTACTCGCGCAGCAGCCGCGCGCCGATGCCGTGGAAGGTGCCGGCCCAGGGCAGCGCGGGCGCGGTGTGGGCCTGCAGCCCCAGCACGCGCGCGAGCACCTGGCCGGCGCGCTGCGCCATTTCCTGCGCGGCGCGGCGCGAGAAGGTCAGAAGCAGAAGGCGCTGCGGGTCGACCCCGCGCGCGATCAGGTGTGCCACCCGGTGCGCCAGCGTACTGGTCTTGCCCGAGCCGGCGCCGGCGATGACGAGCAAGGGCCCTGCATCGGCCGCGTCCGGCGCGCCACCGGCCAGCGCCTCCACCCCGTGCTCGACCGCCGCGCGCTGCTCGTCGTTGAGGCTGGCGAGGGCGGCCGCGAGGCGCTCGGCCTGGGTCGCCGGCGGGCTGGAAAAAACGGGGGACACGGCGCTCGGCATGGGCGCCACTCTACTGGATGTTCGTCCAGTCCAGCCAACTCTGCGCTCATTCGCCGATGACATAATCGCGCCTCGCTGCAACTGGAGACCGCATCGTGGAAACCGCCCCGTCTCGGCAGCTTTCAACTCCCGGCTGAGTCCGGCCGACCGGGTCCGGGATTTGAAAGCGCCCCCTTTCTCGCCCCCCCGCCGTCCGCCCCATCGCCCCAGCCATTTCACGGGAGTGAGCCATGCTCAATATCTTCACGCTCGCCAACGGCCGCCTCGTCCAGGAAGAGATCGAGGCCCTCGAGGAGCTCTCCCGCTTCCAGCCGATCTGGGTCGACCTCGAATCGCCCACGCTCGAGGAGAAGCGCTGGATCAAGCAGTACTACGGCCTCTCGATCCCCGAAGACGCGATGGACGAGGACATCGAGGAATCGGCGCGCTTCTATGAAGAGGACAACGGCGAACTCCACATCCGCAGCGACTTCCTGATCGACGACGACGAAGCCCCGCGCGCGGTGCGCGTCGCGTTCATCCTCAACCAGCACAACACCGACCTGCGCAGCCGCGGCGTGCTGTTCTCGATCCACGACGAGGACGTGCCCGTGTTCCGCCTGCTGCGCATGCGCGCGCGTCGCGCACCGGGGCTGATCGAGGACGCGAAGGAAGTGATGCTCAAGCTCTTCGACGCCGACGCCGAATACTCGGCCGACTCGCTCGAGAACATCTACGACGAGCTCGAGGCCGCCAGCAAGAAGGTGCTCTCGGGCAACGTCAGCGACGAACTCGCGGGCGAGGTGCTGGGCGCCATCGCGCGCCAGGAAGACCTGAACGGGCGCATCCGCCGCAACGTGATGGACACGCGCCGCGCGGTCAGCTTCATGATGCGCAGCAAGATGCTCAATGCCGAGCAGTTCGAGGAAGCGCGGCAGATCCTGCGCGACATCGAATCGCTCGACAACCACACGGCCTTCCTGTTCGACAAGATCAACTTCCTGATGGATGCGACCGTCGGTTTCATCAACATCAACCAGAACAAGACGATCAAGATCTTCTCGGTGGCCAGCGTCGCGCTGCTGCCGCCGACCCTGATCGCGAGCATCTACGGCATGAACTTCAAGTTCATGCCCGAGCTCGACTGGGCCATGGGCTATCCCTACGCCATCGTGCTGATGGCCGCGAGCGCGCTGGTGCCGATGTGGTACTTCCGCCGGCGCGGCTGGCTCAAGTAGCAGAAGAAGAAGGCTGGGCGGCGAGCCACGCGCCGACCAGCGCGAGGCTGTAGCGGCTCGCGACCTCGGCGACGAAGCGCGCGAAGTCGCCATGGGCCGCGTCTTCGGCACGGTCCGAGATCGTGCGCATCGCGGCGAAGGGCACGCCGTAGTCGTGGCACACCTGCGCCACCGCCGCGCCTTCCATCTCCACCGCCAGCGCATCGGGTAGCGCGCGGCGCAGCGCCTCGCTTTCGGCCGCTGTCGCGACGAAGCGGTCGCCACTGATCAGCAGGCCGCGATGCACGGTCGGCGAACGCAGGCCGAACTCGTCGACGGCGCCCTGCCCCACCAGGGCCACGGGATCGCGCAAGGTCTGCTCGGCCACGGCCGCCAGCGCATCGCCGATCGCCGCATCGGCCTTGAAACGCGAGATCCCCATCAAGGGCACTTCGTATTTCGGAAAGAGCGGCGAGGCGTCCATGTCGTGCTGCAACAGCTCGGTCGCCACCACCACGTCGCCGACCTCGACGCCCGGCGCGAGCCCGCCCGCCACACCGCTGAAGACGATGGCGCGCACGCCGAAGCGCTCGAGCAGCAGCGTGGCCGTCACCGCGGCCGCGACCTTGCCGATGCGCGACAGCACCGCGACCACGGGCTGGCCCTGCAGGTGGCCGACCCAGAAGTCGCGGCCCGCGACGCGCACGCGCTGCTCGTCGGGCATCAGCGCGAGGAGCGCTTTCAGCTCCTCGTGCATCGCCGCGACGATCGCGATGGGTGCGGTGGCCCCCACCGCTTACTTGATGTCCACGCCGTAGAAGGTGTGGCGGCCGAAGGGGCTGAGCTTGAAGTCGATCACTTCCTTGCGCACCGGCTTGAGCTGCACCGCGTGCGCGATGGTGAACCACGGCGCCTGCTCCTTGAAGATGACTTGCGCCTTCTTGTAGAGCGCGTCGCGGTCGGCCTGCTTGGTCGCGCTCTTGGCCTTGACCACGATGTCCTCGTAGGGCTGGTAGCAGAACTTCGAGATGTTGCTGCCGCTCGCCGACTTGGCCGAGGCGCAGCCCAGCAGCGTGTAGAGGAAGTTGTCGGGGTCGCCGTTGTCGCCGGTCCAGCCCAGCATGCCCATCTGGTGCTCGCCGGCCTGCAGCCGCTTGCGGTACTCGCCCCATTCGAAGCTCTTGATCTCGGCCTTGACGTTGATCTTGGCGAGGTCGGCCTGCATCAGCTCGGCGATGCGCTTGGCGTTCGGGTTGTAGGGCCGCTGCACCGGCATCGCCCACAGGTCGGTCGAGAAGCCGTCGGGGAAGCCGGCCTGCGCCAGCAGCTTCTTCGCGGCCTCGGGATCGTAGGGATCGTCCTTCACCGCATCGTTGTAGGACCACATGGTCGGCGGGATCGGGTTCTTCGCGGCCACGCCGGTCGAGAGGTACACGCCGTCGATGATCGCCTTCTTGTTGATCGCCATGTTGATGGCCTTGCGCACGCGCACGTCGTCGAAGGGCTTCTTGGTCGTGTTGTATGAGAGGTAGCCGACGTTCAGGCCCGGCTGCTCGAGCACCTGCACGTTCGGGTCCTTGCGGATCGCGTCGAGGTCGGCCGGGTTCGGGTACGGCATGACGTGGCACTCGCCCTTCTGCAGCTTGGCCCAGCGCACCGAGGCATCGGGCGTGATCGCGAACACGAGGTCGTCGATCTTGGCCTTGCCGCCCCAGTACTGCGGGAAGGCCTTGAAGCGGATGACCGCGTCCTTCTGGTACTGCACGAGGTAGAACGGGCCGGTGCCGATCGGGTCCTGGTCGACCTTCTCGGGCGTGCCGGCCTTGAGCATCGCGATCGCGTACTCCTTCGACTGGATGCCCGCGTACTGCATCGCGAGGTTGGCGAGGAACGGCGCCTCCGCCTGGTTGAGCGTGATCTTCACCGTGTAGTCGTCGATGCGGTCCACCGACTTCAGCAGCTTGGGCATGCCCATGTCGTTGAAGTAGGAGTGGTTCTGGCTCGTGACCTTGAAGAAGGGATCGCTCTCCTTCCACTGGCGGTCGATCATGAAGATGAAGTCGTCGGCGTTGAAGTCGCGCGTGGGCTTGAAGCTCTTGCTCGTGGTGTGCCACTTCACGCCCTTGCGCAGGTGGAAGGTGTAGACCGTGCCGTCGGCCGAGATGTCCCACTTCTCGGCCAGGCCGGGCACGACCTTGGTGCCGCCGCGCTCGAACTCGACGATGGTGTTGTAGACCTGCGTGGTCACGTCGAACGAGGTGCCGGTGGTGTTCATGCCCGGATAGAAATTCTCGGGGCTGCCCTCGGAACAGTAGACCAGCGTCTTGGCCGACACCGCGCCGCAGGCCAGGGTCAGCGCCGCGATCGCCACGGGTGCCAGCAGCGCCAGCCGTCGTGCGCGGCGCGGGAGGAAGGAACGGTTCGTCATGGGGACTCCTTGAGACACGGGTTGGAGAAAACGGAAAGCGGGTTCAGGGATTCATCGCGACGGGCGCGACGAACGGCGGTGCCGACGGCAGGTCGGCGCGCACCACCGGCGCGCCTTCGAGAAAGCGCTCGGCGTAGTGGCAGGCAACCTGCCGCTCGTCGAGCTCGCGCAGCGCGGGTCGCTCGTCGCGGCAGCGCTGCGTGACATGCGGGCAGCGCGTGCTGAAGACGCAGCCCGTGGGCGGCGACAGCGGCGACGGCAGCTCGCCCTTGAGCACGATGCGCTGGCTGCTGAGGCCCGGCGTGGAGGCCAGCAGCGCCTGCGTGTAGGGATGCAGAGGACGCTCGAAGATGCGCGCCTTCGGGCCCTGCTCCACCGCGTGGCCGAGGTACATCACCAGCACGTCGTGCGCGATGTGGCGCACCACGCCGAGGTCGTGCGAGATGAACAGGTAGGCCAGGCCGAGCTCGGCCTGCAGGTCGGCCAGCAGGTTCAGCACCTGGGCCTGGATCGACACGTCGAGCGCCGACACCGGCTCGTCCGCCACCACCAGCCGCGGCTCGAGCATCAGCGCGCGCGCGATCGCGATGCGCTGGCGCTGGCCGCCCGAGAACATGTGCGGATAGCGGTTGGCATGCTCGGGCCGCAGGCCCACGCGCGCGAGCATCTCGCGCGCCTTCGCGGCACGCTCCGCCTTGCCGAGCGTGGTGTTGATCGCGAGCGGGTCCTCGAGCACCGCTGCGACCTTCTTGCGCGGATTGAGCGAGCCGTAGGGGTTCTGGAACACCAGCTGCACGGCCTGGCGCAGTTCGCGGCGCCGCTCGGACGGCGGGTTCACGGCATCGTGGCCGACCAGCGTGAGCTGGCCCGCCGTCGGCTTCTCGATCAGCGCGACCATGCGCGCGAGCGTCGATTTGCCGCAGCCCGATTCGCCGACCACCGCGAGCGTGCGGCCGCGCTCGAGCCGGAACGAGATGTCGCCCACCGCGCGAAGTTGCGCGTTCGGTCGGAACAGGCCGCGGCGCACCTCGTAGATGCGCTGCAGGTTCTTCGCCTCGACGACGATCTCCGCGGCGCTCACGATGCGGCCTCCGCGACGCGCGGCAGGCGCGG
>NZ_JBZAYE010000410.1:0-6763 GCF_058244205.1 Variovorax sp. 20P10.2.4 | reverse complement strand
CGGCGGCGAGAAGGACGAGGGGTGAGGCATGGATGCGGTCTCCTGTTCGGGCTCATGGGTCCCGTGAGGCTTCATTCTTGACCCGCGATCCAGCTTGGAACGTGATGTTTGATGATCGCTTCCATCACGTTCCATGATTGAATCGAGGCCCCATGCCCACCCCGAACACCCCCGCCCCGCGCAGCCACACGGCCGACATCGACCTGCTGCGCGTGTTCGACACGCTGGTACGCATCGGCAGCTTCACCACCGCGGCCAAGGCGCTGTCGCGCACGCAGTCGGCGGTCAGCATGCAGATGCGCCGGCTCGAGGAGCAGCTCGGCGTGCAGCTGGTGGAGCGCGGCAGCCGCAAGCTGGTGCCCACGGCCGAGGGCCTGCAGCTGCTGCCGCTGGCGCGCCAGATGCTGCGGCTCAACGACCAGCTGTTTCGCGACGTCGATGCGCAGGAGGTCTCGGGCAGCGTGCGCCTGGGCTCGATCGAGCACTACGCCACGCGCGTGCTGCCGGCACTGATCGCCGAGTTCTGCCGGCTGCATCCGCGCATCCACGTCGAGCTGCAGCATGGCGTGTCGTCGCTGATGCATGCCGAGCTGGGCGCGCGCTACGACATGGTCATCGGCATCGGCCCGGTCGGCTCGGGCGAGGGACTGCCGCTGTCGAAGTCGCGCATCGTCTGGGCCGCCGCGCCGGGCTCGTCGACGCACCTGCAGCGGCCGCTGCCGCTGGCGCTCAACCCCGAGGGCGCGATGCTGCGCGACTGGGCCACCCACGCGCTCGACCGCGCCGGCATCCCCTGGCGCATCGCCTACACCAGCACCACCGTCACCGGCCTCGAAGCGGCGGTGCGCGCCGGCATTGCGGTGGGCGTGTTCCGCGAGGCCACGATCTCCAAGCGGCTGCGCATCCTCGGCGCCAAGGAGGGCCTGCCCGCGCTGCCCGAGTCCGAGGCCTGGCTGGCCACGGCGCCGCTGCCGGGGCGCAAGGCGGCCGAGCTGCTCGAGGCGTTCCTGATCCACCGATTGCGCAAGTCGCAGCGCTGAACGGCGCCCTGGCGGGGCAGCCTCCCGCGCTGTCAGCGCCCGCCCTCGGCCGGGGTTGAAACCCGCTGACTTCCCGCCGGCACCGCGCCCCTCTATATTTGCCGGCATTTCCGCCCGGCGAGGCGGCGGCTCGCCCACGAAAGGCACAGGCAATGATGGACGGTTCCGGCAACACGCAGCGAACGGACGACGAAGGAGAACACACGCACCTGGCCTTCCTCGAGGGCGGCGGCGAACTGGGCCGCCTGGTGCGCGACTTCCCCTGGGAGCGCACCTCGCTCGGGCCGATCGCCGCCTGGCCGCAGAGCCTGCGGACCGCGACCAGCCTGCTGCTGCGCTCGCCGGTGCCGATCGTGATGCTGTGGGGCGAGCCCGGCTTCATGATCTACAACGACGCCTATTCGGTGTTCGCGGGCGGCCGTCATCCGCAGCTGCTGGGCTCCGAGGTGCGCCAGGGCTGGCCCGAGGTGGCGGACTTCAACGACCACGTGATGAAGGTCGGCCTGGCCGGCGGCACCCTGGCCTTCAAGGACCAGGAGCTGGTGCTGCACCGCCACGGCAAACCCGAGCCGGTGTGGATGAACCTCGACTACTCCCCGGTGCTCGACGAGAGCGGCCGCCCCGCCGGCGTGTTGGCGATCGTCATCGAGACCACCGAGCGCGTGCATGCCGAGGCCGCGCTGCGCGAGAGCGAGGCGCGCGCCAGCGGCGTGCTCGAGGGCATGGCCGAGGGCTTCGTGCTGGTCGACGCCGGCTACCGCGTGCTGGCCATCAATGCCGAGGGCATGCGGCTGGAGACGCGTCCGCGCGAGGAGATCCTCGGCCGCACCCTGTGGGACGCCTGGCCGGGCACGCTCGACAGCGCCTTCGGCCGGCTCTACCGCCAGGCGATGAGCGAGCGCCGGCGCGTCGAGATCGAGCACTTCTACACCTGGCCCAGCGGCCGCAGCGCCTGGATCGAGATGCGCGCCTATCCCTCGGGCGACGGGCTCGCGATCTTCTACCGCGACATCTCGGAGCGCAAATCGGTGGAGGAGCGCGAGCGCTTCCTGCTCAAGCTCAGCGACACGGTGCGCGACCTCGCCGACCCGGTGGCCGTGACCCGCGCCGCCGCCGAACTGCTGGGCCGCCATCTCGCGGTGGGGCGCGCAGGTTATGGCGTGGTCGATGCCACGCAGAAGCACGTGACCGTGGCGCGCGACTGGAGCGCCGGTGCCATGCCCGGCCTCGCGGGCGAATCGCGCGTGCTCGACGGCTTCGGCCCCGAGGTGGTGGCCGAGCTCAAGGCCGGCCGCACGCTGGTCATCGCGGACTTCCGCGCCGATGCGCGCGCGGGCGGCGCGTATGCCGACACCTGGGAGAGCATCGGCACGCGCGCGCTGGTCGTGGTGCCGCTGCTGCGCGCGGGCGCGCTGCGGGCCGTCTTCTACCTGCACCAGGCCACGCCCAGGACGTGGACACCGCACGAGATCGAGCTGGCCGAGCTGACCGCCGAGCGCACCTGGGACGCGGCCGAACGCGCGCGCATCGAGACGCGGCTGCGCGACAGCCGCGACCGGCTCGCGATGGAGACGCAGACGCTGGAGATCATCAACGGCACCGGCGCGCAGATCGCCGCCGAGCTCGATCTGCAGAAGCTGGTGCAGCACGTGGTCGATGCCGGCGTGGAACTCACGGGCGCGAGCTTCGGCGCCTTCTTCTACAACGTGCTCGACGATGCCGGCGAGCGCTACATGCTCTATTCGCTCTCGGGCGCCGACCGCGCCGCCTTCGAGAACTTCGGCATGCCGCGCGCCACCGCGGTCTTCGCGCCCACCTTCCGCGGCGAGGGCGTGATCCGCTCGGACGACATCCTCGCGGATCCGCGCTATGCGCAGAACCCGCCGCACAAGGGCATGCCCAAGGGCCACCTGCCCGTGCGCAGCTACCTCGCCGTGCCCGTGGTCTCGCGCTCGGGCGAGGTCATCGGCGGCCTGTTCTTCGGCCATGTGCGCACCGGCATGTTCAGCGAGCGCTCGGAGCGCGTGATGGTCGGCCTGGCCGCGCAGGCCGCGATCGCGATCGACAACGCGCGGCTGTTCGATGCCGTGCAGCATGCCAACACCCAGCTCGAGGAGCGCGTGAAGGCGCGCACCGCCGAGCTCGAGCTCGCGCACGAGCGGTTGCACCAGTCGCAGAAGATGGAGGCCGTGGGCCAGCTCACCGGCGGCATCGCGCACGACTTCAACAACATGCTGGCGGTGGTCATGGGCTCGCTCGAGCTGCTCAAGCGCCGCATGGGCGACAGCGACCCGCGCGCCCAGCGCTACACCGAATCGGCCATGGACGGCGCGCGCCGCGCCGCCGTGCTGACCCAGCGGCTGCTCGCCTTCTCGCGCCAGCAGCCGCTGCGGCCCGAGGCCATCGACGCCAACAAGCTGGTGGCCGGCATGTCCGACCTGTTGCGCCGCGCGCTCGGTGCCGAGGTGCAGCTCGAGACCGTGCTGGCCGGCGGCCTGTGGCGCGCGCACGCCGATCCGAACCAGCTCGAGAACGTCATCCTCAACCTCGCGGTGAATGCGCGCGACGCCATGCCCGAGGGCGGCCGCCTCACCATCGAGACCCAGAACGCCCACCTCGACGGCCATTACGCCAGCACCCACCTGGGCGTGCCCTCGGGGCAGTACGTGATGATCGCCGTGACCGACACCGGCATGGGCATGAGCGAGGAGGTCATCGCCAAGGCCTTCGATCCCTTCTTCACCACCAAGGGCGTCGGGAAGGGCACCGGCCTCGGCCTGAGCCAGGTCTACGGCTTCGTCAAGCAGACCGGCGGCCACGTGAAGATCTATTCGGAGGTCGGCCACGGCACCACCGTCAAGGTCTACCTGCCGCGCTTCGCCGGTGCCGGCGAGGACGGCCCCGACGCCGAGCGCGCCGACGAGGTGCCGCTCGGCGAGATGCAGGAGGTGGTGCTGGTGGTGGAGGACGAGCCGGCCGTGCGCCAGTTCAGCGTCGACGCGTTGACCGAGCTCGGCTACCGCGTGCTCGAGGCCGATGGCGCCGCCGCCGCCCTGCGCCAGCTCGAGGCCCATCCCGAGATCGCGCTGCTGTTCACCGACGTCGTCATGCCCGAGGTCAACGGCGCCAGGCTCGCCGAGGAAGTGCGCCGCCGCTGGCCCGCGGTGAAGATCCTGTTCACCACCGGCTACACGCGCAACGCGGTGGTGCACAACGGGGTGCTCGACGCGGGGGTGGAGCTGATCGGGAAGCCGTTCACGCTGGAGGCGTTGGCGGTGAAGGTGCGGCAGGTGCTGGAGGGCTGAACCCGCCAGCACCCCGCTCGCGCTAGCGAGCGGCCGACAGCTGCTGGTCGCCCGGCGGCAGGAAGCAGAACGCCATCGGCCTGTCGTGCTCGTAGTCCAGCGGCACCCCGTAGCAGTCCTCGGTGTGGTCGATCTCGACGCCGATGCAGATGGGCACGTACGAGTCCGGATTCACGCTCGGCACGTCGGCGGGCGCGGCCTTGTTCTGGATGAAGAAGTAGCCGAGCTCCTCGGTCGACACCAGGCTCCAGAGCTGGCGGTCCCGTGCGGCGTCCTGGCGCGCCTGGACGATCAGCTTCGGCGCGACGCCGGTATCGCCGCCCGACAAGGTCATGACGAAGCCGGTTCCCATCGCCGTCTCCAGATACCACCAACCTTTCTCGGTGGAGGGCACGAACTTCCAGAGCTGGTTCTTCACGCTCGGGTCCGTCATGGGTTTGCGGCTGTAGGCGATGACCTGCGCCCCGGACGCACTCGATGCGTCCTTGATGTCGAGCACGCGAACGATGTTGCCCTTGTGGCGGATGAAGAACTCCGTCTTCAGCGGATCGATGTGGCTGGCCTTCTGCGGCGCCGTCTTCGCGGGCGCCGAGGAAGATCCGCCCGTGGCGGGGCCCGAGGCCACCACGTCCCGCTTCCAGTAGGCATCGATCAGCGCCAGCGCGCCCGTGATGTCCACGCTGTTCCCGTGGCGCTCCAGCAGCGAGAGCGCCTGCTCATTGGTCGAGTTTTCGGGGATGAAGCACGGCAGCCTCGGATTGAGGTTCACGTAGCGGTCGCCCAGCAGCATCTTGGCGATGTTCGGCATGAGTTCCGTCGAAGTCCCGTTGAGACTCATGTCGAGCACCGGCGACGAGCCCTTCTGGTTCATGAGGAACGGCGTGATGTTGTCGAAGGGGTTGTCGTCGCCATTCATCCACTGCGTGGCGCCCCAGTCGTGGGTATCGCTTTGCAGCCAGTAGGGCATGTAGCCCGTTCCGATCGTGATCGCCGCGATCTGGTCGAGGGAATAGCCGTTGCGGACCGCGAGGGCGATCGCGGCAACCGTGGGGTCGTGATTGAAGAAGGCGCCATCGACATTGCCGTTCATCGAGCCGAGTTGTCCCGGCATGGCGCCGCTGGAAGTCGCCGCATGCGCGATCGGCGTCTCGGCATTTCCCTCGAGGCCATCCGCCTTGTCCCGCTCCGTGCCGAGCATGTTGGTGAACATCATCGGCTTCCAGGGAGTGGGCATCATCTTGCCGTCGTTCTGGTCCGGTTCGACGCCGCCGACGTTGAACGAGACGAGCAGCACGTCGTGCCGCGCATCGGCGATCGGTGTCGTTCCATGGAGCTTCTCCTGGCTGACCAGTACCTCGTCGATCGGGTAGGCGGGCTTTCTCGGATCGGGATTCATGGCGTTGTAGAACCCCACCTCGTGTTTGAACAGATCGATCAGGTTCTCGGGCTGCTTGCCCGCCAGCAATTCGCTGCTGATGATCGCCCCCGTCGAGCAGCCCGCGAACATCTTCGTCAGGTCCAGCAACGCCGGATTGGCGTCGCACAAGCGCTGCAGGATGGTGGCCGACAGCAGGCCACGGATACCGCCGCCGACGAACGAGATGATGGTGTAGAAGCCAGTTTTAGTCGACATCGCGAATCTCCTTTGAGTTGACCCCAATTGGGGAATCGCAGTGTCGATTTCCGATATCGGATTTGCACCTTACTTTTTCTTGCAATCGCCTTTCGAATACCGCCGAATCGAGCTTCCAATGAGAACGAAGGTATAGCTACGGATTCCGGTGAAATTGCGTGCAATGCCCTCTCCAATTCATGCGCGAAGCCTATTTCTCCGTAATTCCGGATGTAAGAAATTTCTAATAGCCGCCACCCATCGAAGCCGTCTCGTTCCCGATCCTTTTCACCGGTCGGGTGGCTGCGCGCGAAGCGGTCCGGCCGCTCGCACGCAGCGAATGGTCAGGCCGACGAGGGCGCTGCGCCAAGCAGAAACTCCGTCACCTCCTCAGAGAACACCCCGGGCCGCCCATCGATCAGCACCGTATCGGCACTCGCCGGATCGGGCCGCGCGGTCGGCATGCCATGCGCGACCAGCGCCTCGGCGCAGCCGAGCCAGTCGCCGTCTTCGACGGGCTGGTTGTACGAGGCCCACGACAGCGAGCCGATGGCGTTGTCGCCATAGCCGTGCTTCTCGGTCCAGCTCGCGCCGTGCTCGAGCAGGAAGCGCGCGAGCGCGGCGTCGCCGCGGAACACGGCCTGGTTGAGCGCAGAGGCATCCCAGTCGCCGCCACGCGCGGCGATCGGCCAGCCGCAGCGCACCATGGTGCGCACCGCATCGCCGCAGCCTTCCTGCGCCGCGAGTTCGGACAGCAGGCGAAGCTGCGACGCGGACAGCGTGTCGACGAGGCCGGGGTTCGCGGC
>NZ_JBZAYE010000041.1:0-24793 GCF_058244205.1 Variovorax sp. 20P10.2.4 | reverse complement strand
TGGCCGAGGCCTTGACCGGCACGCCGCCGGCCGCGGCACCCTTGTCCTTCATGGCGCGCGCGGTGAGCTCCTCGCCTTCGCGCACCAGGCGGAAATCGATCTTGCGGCCGTCGAGGTCGACGCGGCTGACCTGCACCCGCACCCGTGTGCCGATGGCATAGCGGATGCCCGTGCGCTCGCCGCGCAGCTCCTGGCGCATCTCGTCGAACTTGAAGTACTCGCCGCCGAGCTCGGTGATGTGCACCAGGCCCTCGACGTACATCGCATCGAGCGTGACGAAGATGCCGAAGGTGGTGGCCGCGGTGACCACGCCGCCGTATTCCTCGCCGAGGTGCTCGCGCATGTACTTGCACTTGAGCCAGGCCTCGACGTCGCGGCTGGCCTCGTCGGCGCGGCGCTCGTTGGCGCTGCAATGCAGCCCGGCGGCTTCCCAGGCCTGCACTTCCTTGGTCGGCGCGACCGTGGCCTTCTGCGGCTTGGTGGTCGGCGCCTTCACGCGCGAGGCCAGCCGCTTGGCGAGCTTGGCGTGCGCCTCGCCCGGCGTCGGCAGCATCGGCAGCTGGTAGCGCGTCTTGCCGAGGATGGCCTTGATCACCCGGTGCACCAGCAGGTCGGGATAGCGCCGGATCGGGCTCGTGAAGTGCGTGTAGGCCTCGTAGGCCAGGCCGAAGTGGCCGCTGTTGATCGGCGTGTAGATCGCCTGCTGCATCGAGCGCAGCAGCATGGTGTGGATCTGCTGCGCGTCGGGGCGCTCCTTGGTCGCCTCGGCGATGGCCTGGAATTCGCCGGGCGCCGGATCGTCGGTGATGCTCAGGCCCACGCCCATCGCCTTCAGGTAGCCGCGCAGGATTTCCTTCTTCTCGGGCGTCGGGCCCTCGTGCACGCGGTACAGGCCCGGGTGCTTGCCCTCGGCGATGAAGTCGGCGCTGCAGACATTGGCCGCGAGCATCGCTTCCTCGATCAGGCGGTGCGCCTCGTTGCGGGTGCGCGGCACGATCTTCTCGATGCGGCCGGCGTCGTCGCAGATGATCTGCGTCTCGGTGGTTTCGAAGTCGACCGCGCCGCGCTTGCCGCGCTGCTTGAGCAGCGCCTTGTAGACGTCGGCGAGGTTCAGCAGGTCCTTGACGCGCTCCTTGCGCTTGGCCGCCTCGGGGCCGCGCGTGTTGCCGAGGATGGCAGCTACCTCGGTGTACGTGAATCGCGCGTGGCTGAACATCACGGCCGGATAGAACTGGTAGGCGTAGATCTCGCCATCGGCCGCGACCAGCATGTCGCAGACCATGCACAGGCGCTCGACCTCGGGGTTCAGCGAGCACAGGCCGTTCGAGAGCTTCTCGGGCAGCATCGGAATCACGCGGCGCGGGAAGTACACGCTGGTGGCGCGGTCGTAGGCATCGATGTCGATCGCCGAGCCGGTGCGCACATAGGCGCTGACGTCCGCAATCGCAACCAGGAGGCGCCAGCCCTTGCCACGGCCGACCTTCGCAGGCTCGCAGTACACGGCGTCGTCGAAGTCGCGCGCGTCCTCGCCGTCGATCGTGACCAGCGGCACGTCGGTGAGGTCGACGCGGCCCTTCTTGTCGGCCGGACGCACCTTCTCTGGCAGCGCCTTGGCCTCGGCCAGGCACGCTTCGGAGAACTCGTGCGGCACGCCGTACTTGCGCACCGCGATCTCGATCTCCATGCCGGGGTCGTCGATCTCGCCGAGCACTTCCTTCACCCGGCCCACGGGCTGGCCGAAGAGCGCGGGCGGCTCGGTGAGCTGCACCACGACCACCTGCCCCACCTTGGCGGGACCGGTCGCGCCCTTGGGAATCAGCACGTCCTGGCCGTAGCGCTTGTCCTCCGGTGCCACGAGCCAGATGCCGCCCTCGTGAAGCAGGCGGCCGATGATCGGCTGCTCGGGGCGCTCGATGATCTCGACCACGCGCCCTTCGGGGCGACCGCGGCGGTCGAGCCGCACCACGCGCGCCTTGACCCGGTCCTTGTGCAGGACCGCGCGCATCTCGTTGGGGGGCAGATAGATGTCGGCTTCGCCGTCGTCGCGTTGCACGAAGCCATGTCCGTCGCGATGGCCCTGAACCGAGCCTTCGAATTCATCCAGCAAGCCGCTGGAAGTGACATTATTTTTGATATGATCTCCTTCTTTCCTGAAATTCAAAGCGTACCTGCTTCGGCAAGTATGCGGGCCCAGATGGCGGAATTGGTAGACGCACTAGTTTCAGGTACTAGCGAGTAACATCGTGGAGGTTCGAGTCCTCTTCTGGGCACCAAGTTTAAATAGACTCTCATCGAGTCCTTCGATTCAAGCCACCGGTCTCCGGTGGCTTTTTTCTTGCCCGCTCCGATCATGGTCGTCATCGACGTCGGCGCGCGCGCGGTCAGTCCGCGCATCGGTGCCTGTGTCGTGAACGCATCATCGTGCGCACAAAATTGCGAGGCCGCGAGAAAATCGTTTTTGATTTGATATACTCGTAGGCTTTCCTGAAATGCCCAGATGGCGGAATTGGTAGACGCACTAGTTTCAGGTACTAGCGAGTAACATCGTGGAGGTTCGAGTCCTCTTCTGGGCACCAGATCCAAGAGCAGCTTCAAAAGGTTCTTGAGATTCTTCGAATGAAGCCACCGTTTCACGGTGGCTTTTTTCTTGTCCGTTCGAATCATCAAACGGGCAACGCGATCAGGTCGTGCCCCTCGGCGCCCACGATGCGCGCGCGCGTGAACTCCCCCACCTTGAGCGTCTTGCTGATCTTCTCGGGCGGCAGCAGCCGCACGGTGCCGTCGATCTCGGGCGCGTCGGCGTAGGTGCGTCCCACGCCACCCTTGCGGCCCATCGCCGGCGCGGAATCGACCAGCACCTGCATCGTGGCGCCCACGCGCTCCTGCAGCTTGGCGATCGACACCGCCTCGGCCACTTCCATGAAGCGCGCACGGCGCGCCTCGCGCTCGGCCTCGGGCAGCATGCCGGGAATGTCGTTGGCGGTGGCGCCCTCGACCGGACTGTAGGCAAAGCAGCCCGCGCGATCGATGCGCGCTTCGCGGATGAAGTCGAGCAGGTGCTCGAATTCCTGTTCCGTCTCGCCGGGGAAACCGGCAATGAAGGTGCTGCGGATCACGAGTTCCGGGCACACCTCGCGCCAGCGCGCGATGCGCTCGAGGTTTTTCTCGCCGCTGGCCGGACGCTTCATGCGGCGCAGCACATCGGGGTGACTGTGCTGCAAGGGCACGTCGAGGTAAGGCAGCACCTTGCCGCTGGCCATCAGCGGAATGACCTCGTCAACGCTCGGATAGGGGTAGACATAGTGCAGCCGCACCCAGGCGCCATAGGGCTCGGCGATCTCGCCGAGCGTGCGCACCAGCTCGAGCATGCGGGTCTTGACCGGCTTGCCATCCCAGAACCCGGTGCGGTACTTGACGTCCACGCCATAGGCCGAGGTGTCCTGGCTGATCACCAGCAGTTCCTTCACGCCGCCCTCGAACAGCGCCTTCGCCTCGCTCAGCACGTCGCCCACGGGCCGCGACACGAGGTCGCCGCGCATCGAGGGAATGATGCAGAAGGTGCAGCGATGGTTGCAGCCCTCGCTGATCTTCAGATACGCATAGTGGCGCGGCGTGAGCTTGAGGCCCGCCACGCCGAAGCTGTTGGGCACCAGATCGACGAAGGGATCGTGCGGCTTCGGCAGGTTGGCATGGACCGCATCCATCACCTCCTGCGTGGCATGCGGGCCCGTGACGGCCAGCACGCTGGGGTGCATCTGCTTCACCAGATTGCCGCCCTGGTCGCCGGTCTTGGCGCCCAGGCAGCCGGTGACGATCACCCGGCCGTTCTCGGCCAGCGCCTCGCCGATGGTGTCCAAGCTTTCCCGGACGGCATCGTCGATGAACCCGCAGGTGTTGACGATCACCAGGTCGGCGCCCTCGAAGGACTTGGCGGTCTGGTAACCCTCGGCGCTCAGCTGCGTGAGGATCAATTCGGAATCGGTAAGGGCTTTGGGACAGCCCAGGCTCACGAAGCCGACCTTGGGGGCGGCCGTCGTGGCTGTTCGTTCGTGGGAGGCAACTTCGCTCATAGCCTCCTATTGTCCCAGCTATCTGGGACGACAGGTATTTCAGGGACGCTTGATGCCAAAGGCGCCCAATACCTGCTCGGTGCTTTTCTGCATCTGTTCCTGCATCTGCAGGAAGACATTCTTCGATTGCTCCACGTAGTTGCCCATCAGGCCCTGCAGCATCGGCGACTGCATGCTCATGAAGCGCGACCACATCTCCGGCGTCAGGCCCTCGGCCTTCTCGGCGAGCTGCGCCTGCACTTCGGTCATGGCCTGGATGTTCTTCTCGAGGTAGGGCGCCATGTAGCTCTGCATGGCCTGGCCATAGAACCGGATGATGTTGGCCAGCACCTGTTCGGTGAACATCGGCGCACCGCCCGCCTCTTCTTCGAGAATGATCTGCAGCAGGATGCTGCGCGTGAGGTCGTCCCCGGTCTTGGCATCGCGCACCACGAACTGGGCGCGCTCGATCACCAGTTGCTTGACCTCGGTCAGCGTGATGTAGGTGGACGTCTCGGTGTCGTAGAGCCTTCGGTTCGGGTACTTCTTGATCACACGCTGTACCGGCTTGACCCCGGACTTCTTGCTCTGCACTGCGGACTCCTTCACATGGACGCCCATGTCATCGGATGATTCTAGGGAGCGGTTTTGCTGCATCGCGACAAGGTTTACCCTGACCGCGCGCAACCGGCGGCCGCGCCTTCACTCCGCGGCGGTGGCGTATTCGGCGCCGCAAGCCGCGCAGGCGGCCGATTCGGGCCGCTCCGCCGTCTCCTCGCGGAACCGCAACGGGCTCTTGTGCCCATAGACGACCCAGCAGCGCGGGCAATGCTCGTGGCCAGCCGTCGGCAGATAGGCGCGGGCGCGCTGCTCGGCGCGCTCCTGCGTGACCGGCATGCCCTGCCGCGCCGCACGCTCGACCTCCCGCGCCGCCATGGTGTCGAGGCGGCCACCCGCACGGTCGTTGATGCCGTAGACGGCCCGCGCGAACTCGATCGGCGCCTGCTTCATCAGCGCGACCAGGCGCGCCTGTACGCGTTCGTGATCCATCGCGATCGATCGCGCGTTCATCGGGCGATCCCCGGGAGGAAATGGAAAGAAAAAAGGCTCTGCACGACAGCCAAGTTAGCACAAGAAAATGGCCCGGTGGTTGCCTGCGGCGGCCATCCGAATGGGCGATTGCCACGGCGGGAAGCCGGCCGAATGTCCGGTTCGCCAGTCCGGCGAATGGCCGATCCAGGGAATAGCGCTCGGTCGGACCTGGGCATCTCTACGAAAACGATTCTACCCACCGGTAGGATCCTCTTTCGCCCCACTAGCCACAGCTCGCCTCGAGCGCCCAAACCCTAATCCACGAAGGACGCATCAACGTCACGCCGGAATCACGGATGGGATGAAGAGGCAGGAGATGAAGCTTCGGGCTTCACTGCAAGGGGGAGAAGAATCTCCCCAAAATCTCCCGTTGTGCCTGAAGACTGGTCTTCTTCAGAGGGAGATTTGGTAGGCGCGATTGGACTCGAACCAACGACCCCCACCATGTCAAGGTGGTGCTCTAACCAGCTGAGCTACGCGCCTGCGATTGTTTCGAGAAGCTGAAAGTATAGCAGGAGAAATGGCGGTTTCTGGACCGCCCGCCCCTTTTTCATCGACGTCGCGCGGATCGAACGCCAGCCACCGCCGTGACCACGTTGAGCACCTGCGCGAGACGCGCCGCATCGGCGATCTCCACGGTGAAGGTCATCCATGCCGTGCCCTTAACCGACTGCGTCTGCACGCCGATCACGTTCATCTTCTCGCGCGCGAAGACATCGGAGATGTCGCGCAGCAGGCCCTGCCGGTCGGCCGCTTCCACGGCGACGTCGACCGCATAGACCGGAGCCTCGCCCTTGGTCGCGCCCCACTCCACGTCGATCACGCGCTCGCCGTCGCGCGAGGCCATCGTGCGGAAGTTGCTGCAATCCACGCGGTGCACGCTCACGCCGTGGCCGCGCGTGACGAAGCCCGCGATGGCATCGGGTGGCGCCGGCTTGCAGCACTTCGCGAGCTGCGTCATCAGCGAGGACACGCCGACCACCAGCACGCCGCCCTTGCCCGCCTTCTCGCTCGCGCGCGGCTTCTTGATCTGCACACCGTCGTCGGGATTCGCCGGCGGCTCGGGCGGACGCAGCAGCGTCTCGATGTTACGCAGCGAGAACTCGTCCTTGCCGACCACTTCGAACAGCTGGTCCGCCGACTTGAAACCCAGTTGCGATGCGAGGTCCTCAAGCCGCATGGCCGTGCGGCCTTCGCGCTGCAGTAGCTTCTCGACCGCCTCGCGGCCGCGCGCCACCGTCTCGTGCGTGATCTGCGCATTGAACCAGGCGCGCACCTTGGCGCGCGCGCGATGGCTCGCGAGATAGCCGAGCTCCGCGTTGAGCCAGTCGCGCGAGGGCCCGCCTTCCTTGGCCGCGATCACCTCCACCGTCTGCCCGTTCGACAGCGGCGTGTTGAGCGGCACCATCGCCCCGTCGACGCGCGCGCCGCGGCAGCGGTGACCCAGCGTGGTGTGCACCGTGTAGGCGAAGTCGACCGGCGTCGCGCCCTGCGGCAGTTCGACGATCGCCGCATCGGGCGTCAGCACGTAGATGCGGTCGTCGAACAGGCCCTGGCCCTGCAGGCCACCCGACAGGTCGCGCTCCCACGCCAGCAACTGGCGCAGCACCGCGATCTTGGCGTCGTACTCGCCGCTGGCCCACACGCCCGCGTAGCCCTTGTGGCCGGCTTCCTTGTAGGCCCAGTGCGCCGCCACGCCATGCTCGGCGTGGTCGTGCATTTCCTCGGTACGGATCTGGATCTCGATCGGCTTGCCCACCTGGCCGTCGACCAGCGCGCGCACCACGGTGTGTAGCGACTGGTAGCCGTTGGGCTTGGGCCGCGCGATGTAGTCGTCGAACTCCTCGTCGATCGGCTGGAAGTGCGAATGCACCCAGGCCAGCGCCGCGTAGCAGTCCTTCACGTCGGGCACCACCACGCGCAGGGCGAGGATGTCGAACACCTGCGCGAAGTCGAGCGACTTGCCGCGCATCTTCTTGACGATGCTGTAGATGTTCTTCGGCCGCCCCTGCACGACGGCGCGGATGCCCTCGGAGTGCAGCTCGCTCTCGAGCCGCGAGCGCAACTGCTCGACGTAGCTCTCGCGCTCGATGCGCTTCTCGTCGAGCAGGCGCGCGATCAGCTTGTAAGTTTCGGGCTCGAGGAAGCGGAACGAGAGGTCCTCGATCTCCCACTTGACCTGCCAGATGCCGAGCCGGTTCGCGAGCGGCGCGAACACCTGCAGCGATTCGCGCGCCACGCCCTCGGGCACCGGCTTCTTGCTGGCGGCCGCATAGCGCAGGGTCTGCAGGCGCGAGGCAAGGCGCAGCATCACCACGCGCAGGTCGCGCGAGAACGCCAGCAGCATCTTGCGCACGTTCTCGGTCTGGGCGCCCGCGCCCTCGTTCTGGTGGGCGCGCGCCGCCGCGCGGGCCTGCTCCTGCACGCGCACGAGCTTGGTGGTTTCCACCGCCAGCGCCGCGAAGTTGTCGCCGAAGACCTTGGCGATGACTTCCTGAGGACGGTTGAGATGCGAACAGGCATAGACCAGATAGCTCGCGCCCTGCATGGCCTCGGAGCCGCCCATCTTCTTGACGATGGCGGCCACCGCGTCGGCGTGCGCCAGCGCGTTCTCGCCGGTGTCGAGCAGTTCGTCGACGATCAGCGGCTCGGCGAAGGCGCGTGCGCGCGCGAGCATGTTCTCCATCACCGGCGAGCGCTCGGCGGTGGCGGCCGACAACGGATAGTCGACGACGATGCCGTCCGAAGCCGGCATCCCCTGGAGGCTGGAAGACTCGCGCTTCACGCCGCCCTCAATCGAACAGGAAGTTCACGACCACCGCGGCCTGCGCGGGATCGACGAAGGTCGGCGCATGGCCGACGCCCTCGAACTCGACCAGCGCCGCCTGCGGGCCGCGCTGCGTCATCGCGGTGACGGTCTCGCGCGACAGCAGGTCGGACTGGGCGCCGCGCGTGACGAGCACGCGCGCCGTGATCGCGTCGTACAGGCCCCACATGATGGCGCCGCCCTGTGCCGCGGCTTCGGGCGTGATGGCACGCAGGCCGACCGCGAGCGCCGGGTCGTAGTGCAGCATCCACGGACCGTCCGTGCCGGCCGGCGCATCGACCTTGGCCGTGCCATCGGCGCTGCGCTGCGAGGCCGGCACGACCATGGGTCGCGTCAGTTCGAGCCATTGTTCGGGCGTGTGCGGACCGAAGCTGGTGGAGATCGCCCACAGCGCATCGGCCGCCTGCTGCAGGCTGTCGTACCGGCCGCCCTGCCCCACGTAGGCCGCGATGCGCTGGATCGCCGCCGCCTCGATGGTCGGGCCGACGTCGTTGACGACGAAGCGCCGCACCGGCGCCGGCAGCGGCAGTTCCTTGTGCCCGGCCAGCACGAAGCCGATCAGGCCGCCCATGCTGGTGCCCACGTAGTCGAGCGTCTGGATCGGATGCTGCTGCTGGAGCTGCGCGAGCAGCGCCACCATGTCGCCCGCGTACAGCGGCACCTGGTAGGCGGCCGGGTCGCGCAGCCAGTCGCTGGCGCCGCGGCCGGCCACGTCGGGGCAGACCACCCGCACCCGGCCTTGGGCGCGCGCCACGAGCGCACGGGCCAGCGCATCGAAATCGCGGCCCTGCCGGGTCAGGCCGTGCACGCAGAGCACCAGGTGAGGGCTGCCCGCGTCGCCCCACTGCCAATAGGCCATGCGGTGGCCGCCGTGGGTGTCGTTGCACGCCACGTGGTGAAGCGTCGGTTCGGTCATGGAAACAGGGCCGTTCTGGTGCGGATAATCTTCTCGTCGCATCCTAATTCATCCGGAGATTCATCTTCATGCTCAAAGGCAAAACCGCTCTTGTCACGGGGTCCACCAGCGGCATCGGGCTCGCCATCGCCAGTGCCCTCGCCCAGCAGGGCGCGAACATCGTGCTCAACGGCTTCGGCGACGCCGAGGCGCCCAAGGCGCAGATCGCCGCGCTCGGCGTGCGCGCCGAATACCACGGCGCCGACATGAGCAAGCCCGATCAGATCGAGGACATGATGAAGTTCGCGGCCGACCGATTCGGCCGCGTCGACATCCTGGTCAACAACGCCGGCATCCAGCACGTGGCCAAGGTCGAGGACTTCCCGCCCGAACGCTGGGACGCGATCATCGCGATCAACCTCACGAGCGCCTTCCACACCACGCGGCTGGCGATTCCCGCGATGCGTGAAGCCAACTGGGGCCGCGTCATCAACATCGCCTCGGCCCACGGCCTGGTGGCATCGGCCCAGAAATCGGCCTATGTGGCGGCCAAGCACGGCATCGTCGGCTTCACGAAGTCGGTGGCGCTCGAGACCGCGACCACCGGCATCACGAGCAACGCGATCTGCCCGGGCTGGGTGCTGACGCAGCTGGTGCAAAAGCAGATCGACGACCGCGCGGCGCGCGAAGGCATCAGCGCCACGCAGGCGCAGAACGACCTGCTGGGCGAGAAGCAGCCCTCGCTGCAGTTCACCACGGTGGAACAGCTCGGCGGGCTCGCCGTGTTCCTGTGCTCGCCCGCGGCCGACCAGGTGCGCGGCGTGGCCTGGCAGATGGACGGCGGCTGGACCGCGCAATAAGAGAAAACACGGGCGGAGCGCGCCAGGCGCCCCGCCCCGCGGCTCTTACTTGAGCTGCACCGATCCCGAGACGTTGACCACCACGCTGGTCTTGCCCGCCTCGATCGGCACCTGGGCGTCGGCCGAGAAGGACTTGGCCGCGGCCGCCATCATGCGCGGGCGGATCGGCCCGCCATCGTTCGCATTCACCGACACCTCGCGCAGCGTGTAGCCCGCGAAGCCGAAGTTCTTCGACAGCTCGGTCGCCTTCTGCTTGAAGGCGTCGATCGCGAGCGTCTGCGCCTCGGCCTCGGTTTTGGCGCGCTGCTCGCGGCTCAGGCCGAAGCCCACGTTGCCGACGGTCAAGGTCGTGATGCGGCCGGCTGTCTGGGCGATGCGCGGGAAGTCGCGGCCCTCGAGCACGAGCTCGGCCGTGCCCTGCCAGCCGTTGATCTTGCCCTCGCGCGTGTAGCGCGGCGACAGGCTGAAGTTGCCGGTGCGCACGTCGAGCTGGCCGGCCTGCGCGTTCTTGCGCGCCTCGGTCAGCGCGGCGTCGAGCGCGGCCTTCAGCTGCGTCTGCACGCTGCCGGCATCGGTGCCGTCGCGCGTGGTCACGAGCGTCATGCTCAGCAGGTCCTGCTGCACCTCGACGGTTCCGTTGGCGCTGAGCTGCAGCACGTTCTGCGGCGGCGCCACGACAGCGTTCTGCGCCATGGCCACGCCGGCCATGCCGGCCCATGCGGCGCAGGCCGCGATCAAGGTGATGGTTCTTTTCAAGATTGGCTCTCCCAGGTTGTAGGTACGTCGACGACGTACGAGAAGAAGACGGGTGCTCGGTGCACCCGCCCTCGCGGCGCGAGCCGTGGCTCGCGCACTGCGCTCAAGGTCGCTGGCTGCGCGGCGCGGGCAGGAGCCGCGCGGCCGGCATCGGCGCCGGCACGATGCGTTCGGCCGGCTGCGATTCTGCCGAATGCGCGGAGATGCCCGGCGTGCTCCACTGCCCGCGCACCTGCTGCCGCAATTCGTACAGCTCGGCCGGCGTGAGGCGCCGTCCCGCGATGGCTTCACCGCGGCGCATCTCGTCGCGTTGTGCAGCGCGGTGCGCGGCCACCGCGGCCCGCAGATCGTAGCGGCGCCCATCGGCCACCCGAAGGAATTCGGCCGCCGAGATCGACGGCACACAGGCACACGCGAGCAGCAGCAAGGGTGTGGCGGATGAAAGAAATCTCTGCGCAAAAGTCATAGGGCAGAGGCACTGTGCCACCGCCGCGCTTACATCGGATGACTGGACCGCGAGCGGTCGCAAGTTTTGTAACTTAGTGTCAGTCTCAAAGCAAATCCGGCTCAACCGGCTTCCAACACCTTCAGAATCGGCGCTGTTACAAATTCGACGTTGTAGAAATGACTCAAGTTCCCGCTCGCACCGACAAGATCGTGATCGTCGACGACGACGCCCGCATCCGCGACCTGCTTCGCCGCTACCTGACCCAGGAAGGCTTCGAGGTGATCGTGGCCGAGGACGGCAAGGCGCTCAACCGCATCCTGTTGCGCGACACGGTCGACCTGATCGTGCTCGACCTCATGATGCCCGGCGAAGACGGCCTGTCCATCTGCCGCCGCCTGCGTGCCGCCAACGACCGCACGCCGATCATCATGCTCACCGCCAAGGGCGAAGACGTCGACCGCATCGTCGGTCTCGAGGTCGGCGCCGACGACTACCTCGGCAAGCCCTTCAATCCGCGCGAACTGCTGGCGCGCGTGCACGCCGTGCTGCGCCGCCGTCCGCCGCTCGAGGCGCCCGGCGCGCCCTCGACCGAGAACGAGACCGTCACCTTCGGTCCCTTCACCTTCGACCTCGGCTCGCGCACGCTCAAGAAGGACGGCGAGGAACTCTCGCTGACCACCGGCGAGTTCGCGATGCTCAAGGCGCTGGTGCGCCACCCGCGCCAGCCGCTGTCGCGCGAGAAGCTGGCCCAGCTCGCGCGCGGCCGCGAGTTCGAGCCCTTCGACCGCAGCCTCGACGTGCAGATCTCGCGCCTGCGCAAGCTGGTCGAGTCCGACGCCGCGGCACCGCGCTACATCCAGACGGTGTGGGGCGTGGGCTACGTCTTCGTGCCGGACGGCACGGCCTGACGCGGCACCAGCGGTGGCCATCGGCCTCCCCTCCGCAAGAGAAGCCCCCCAGGAGGATGGCGCCCAGGTCACGATGCCCAGCCCGCTCGAGGGCGCGGCGCAGCGTGACCGGCGCCCCGGGCTCAAGCTCGGCTTCAGCCTGTTCTGGCGCACCTTCTTCCTGCTCGCCCTCCTGCTGATCGGCTGCACCGTCGCCTGGCTGCAGACCTTCCGCTCGCTCGAATACGAACCGCGCGCGATCCAGACCGCGCACCAGATCGCCTCGCTCGTGAACCTCACGCGCGCGGCGCTGGTGTACTCGGACGCGATCACGCGCGTGTCGCTGATCAAGACGCTGGCCGACCAGGAAGGCGTGCGCATCCTGCCGCGCGAACCCAACGACCGCGTGCAGCCCTACACCAGCGGCGCGCTCGACCAGCGCGTGACCGAGGAACTGATCGACCAGCTCGGCGCCGGCACCACGGTGGCCAGCCGCGTCAACGACGAGGCCGGCCTGTGGATCGGCTTCACGATCGAGAGCGACACCTACTGGCTGCTGCTCGACCCCACGCGCTTCAGCCGCGTGGGCGGGCGCACCTGGCTGGTCTGGCTCAGCACCGCCATGGCGCTGTCGCTCGCGGGCGCGGCGCTGATCACGCGGCTCATCAACCTGCCGCTCAAGCAGCTCTCGCGCGCCACCATGCAGGTGCGCGAGGGCGAGTACGAGGCGCACCGGCTCGACGAGCGCGCGCGCACCAACGAGATCCGCGCGGTCAACATCGGCTTCAACCGCATGGCCGACCAGCTCGCCAAGATCGAGCAGGACCGCGCGATCATGCTGGCCGGCATCTCGCACGACCTGCGCACGCCGCTCGCGCGGCTGCGCCTCGAGACCGAGATGAGCGTGGCCGACGAGGACGCGCGCGACCACATGGCCGCCGACATCGCGCAGCTCGACGCGATCATCGACAAGTTCCTCGACTACGCGCGGCCCGATCATGTCGATCCCAAGCCGGTGCTGTTGCGCGACGTGGTCGACTCCTGCACCTACGCCGTGCAGGACTACGAGGAGATGAGCATCACGGTCGACGTGCCGCCCGACCTGCGCGTGATGGGCGACGAGGTCGAGCTCACGCGCGTGATCTCCAACCTGGTCGAGAACGCGCGCCGCTACGGCAAGACGCCCGCCACCGGCATCGCCGACGTGGTGATCCAGGCGCAGGCGAGCAACGACGCGGTGCTGATCAAGGTGCGCGACCGCGGCGCCGGCGTGGAGCCGGCCCAGCTCGCCCAGCTCACCAAGCCCTTCTTCCGTGGCGATGCGGCGCGCACCTCGGCCGCGGGCGCGGGCCTGGGCCTGTCGATCGTGGCGAAGAACATCGAGCGCATGGGCGGCACCTTCGCGCTCACCAGCACGCCGGGACGCGGCCTCGCGGCGCACATCCGTATGCCGCGCGCGATGCCGGTGCCGCCGCGGCCGGTGCAGCCGCCAGTCCGCAAGATCTGAAAGAAAAGAACCGCGCGCTCAGCGGTGCAACAGCACCACGGCGCGCGCTTCCATCGCGCGGCCCTCGCCCACCGGGCCCAGCTTCTCGGCCGTCTTGGCCTTCACGTTGACCTGTTCGCCCGCGATGCCCAGCGTCTGCGCGATGCGCTCGCGCATGGCCGGGATGTGCGGCGCCAGCTTCGGCGCCTGCGCGATCACGGTGCTGTCGACGTTGCCGATCTGCCAGCCCTCGGCGCGCACGCGGCGCGCCGCTTCGGCCAGCAGCGCGGCCGAATCGGCCCCGCGGAACTGCGCATCGGTGTCCGGGAAATGCCGGCCGATGTCGCCCAGGCTCGCGCCACCGAGCAGCGCGTCGGTGATCGCGTGCAGCAGCACATCGGCATCGGAATGGCCGAGCAGGCCCGTGACATGGGGCACCTCGACGCCGCCGAGGATCAGCTTGCGCCCCGCCACCAGCTGATGGACGTCCCAGCCCTCGCCGACGCGGATGTTGAAGGCACCGCTCATGCGAGCACCTTCTTGCGCGCCAGCAGCAGCGCCTCGGCCAGCGCGAAGTCCTCGGGATAGGTGACCTTGAAGTTCTGCGCGCTGCCGGGCACCAGCAGCGGCGTCAGCCCGACCGCCTCGATCGCGCCGGCCTCGTCGGTCACCGCGTCGCCCGCACGCTCGAGCGCGTCGAGCAGCATGCCGATGCGGAACATCTGCGGCGTCTGCGCGAGCCACTTGTCGGCGCGCGGCAGGGTCTGCGCCACGCGGCTGTCGGCCGTCGACACCTTGAGCGTGTCGGCCAGCCGGTGCGCCAGCAGGCCGCCGACGGCATCGTGCTCGCAGGCCGCGATCAGCGCCTCGATCTGGCTCGGCGTCACGAGGCAGCGCGCCGCGTCATGCACCAGCACCCAGTCGTGCGCGCCGGCGCCCTTCTGCCGCAGCGCCAGCAGGCCGTTGCGCACCGAGGCCGCGCGCGTCACGCCGCCCACGCGCAGCAGGTGCTCGTCCTGCAGCGGAAAGAGCGGCAGCGCGGCGTCCACGTCGCGGTCCTCGGGCGCCACCACCAGCGCGATGCCGGCGAAGCGCCCGTTCAGCGCGCGGAAGGCCTCGAGCGTGTGCGCCACCATCGGCGCCCCGGCCAGCCGCCGGTACTGCTTCGGCTGCGGGGACTGCGCATGGCCGGCACGGTGGCCGGAACCGGCGCACGGGATCAGCACGAAGAGGCGGGAAGAAGACATGGTGCGGCAGACGGTCGGCCAGTGCGCCGACAAGCAGAAGAAGGGCCGCCATTCTAGAATCGACCCCATTGCACACCCCTCGCCAGTCGGCGCGGGGTGTTGTGCATTTCCAGCAAGCCTTTATGGACCTCCCCCATCTCACGGCGGGCAAGCGCTTCACGCTGCCGCGCCCCCCGCTGTCGGCCGATGCGCTGCTGCTGGCCCAGCTCGCGCGGCGCGAAAAGTCCGCGGGCCGCGCCACGGCCATGTTCACGGCCGATGCCAACGACGCCCAGCGCTTGATCGACGAGATCGCCTTCTTCGCGCCCGAGTTGCGCTGCGCCCTGTTCCCCGACTGGGAGACGCTGCCCTACGACAGCTTCTCCCCGCACCAGGACCTGATCAGCGAGCGCCTGGCCACCCTGTGGCGCATCAGCCAGAAGGAAGCCGACGTGGTGCTGGTGCCCGCCACCACCGCGCTCTACCGGCTCGCGCCGCCGTCCTTCCTCGCGGGCTACACCTTCCATTTCAAGACCAAGCAGAAGCTGCAGGACGCCAAGCTCAAGGCGCAGCTCACGCTGGCCGGCTACACCCACGTCACGCAGGTGGTGAGCCCGGGCGAGTACGCAGTGCGCGGCGGCCTGATCGACCTGTTCCCGATGGGTTCGCCCGTGCCCTACCGGGTCGACCTGTTCGACGACGAGATCGACTCGATCCGTACCTTCGACCCCGACACCCAGCGCAGTCTGTACCCGGTGCCCGAGGTGCGGCTGCTGCCGGGCCGCGAGTTCCCGATGGACGACGACGCGCGCGCGCGCTTTCGCGGCCGCTGGCGCGAGCTGCTCGAGGGCGACCCGACCAAGAGCCGCATCTACAAGGACATGGGCAACGGCGTGGCCACCGCCGGCATCGAGTACTACCTGCCGCTGTTCTTCGACGAGACGGCGACCGTGTTCGACTACCTGGGACCCGACACCACCGTGGTGCTGCACGGCGAGCTCGAGCCCGCGTTCCAGCACTTCTGGCAGGACACGGGCGAGCGCTACCGCCTGGTGCGCGGCGACCCCGAGCGCCCGGCGCTGCCGCCGGAGGCGCTGTTCCTCAACGCCGAGCAGTTCTACCAGCGCGTGAAGCCGCACGCGCAGCTGTCGATCCGCTCGACCACCGACGCCGCGCCCTTCGCCGAGTTCGACACCCTGCCCGCCTTCTCGGTGGTGCGCGGCGCCGACGATCCGCTGGTGCGGCTCAAGGCCCACATCGCCGCCACGCCGCACCGCGTGCTGATGATCGCGGAGAGCGACGGCCGGCGCGAGAGCCTGCTCGACTTCCTGCGCGCCAGCGGCGTGAGCCCGCCGGCCTTCGATTCGCTGGCCGAGTTCGAGGCCGCGGCCGACGAAAAGATCGGCATCGCCACCGCCGCGCTGGCGGCCGGCTTCGCCTGGCGCGAACAGGGCATCGACTTCGTCACCGAAACCGAGCTGTTCGCCACCGGCAGCACCGGCCGGCGCCGCAACAAGAAGCAGGAACAGGTCAGCGACGTCGAGGCGCTGATCAAGGACCTGTCCGAGCTCAACGTGGGCGACCCGGTGGTTCACTCCGCGCACGGCATCGGCCGCTACCGCGGCCTGATCCACATGGACCTGGGCCAGGGCAGCGATGCCGAGGGCAAGCCGCTGCTGCAGGAGATGCTGCACCTGGAGTACGCCGACAAGGCCACGCTCTACGTGCCCGTGAGCCAGCTGCACCTGGTGAGCCGCTACACCGGCGTCAGCGCCGACGAGGCGCCGCTGCACAAGCTCGGTTCGGGCCAATGGGACAAGGCCAAGCGCAAGGCCGCCGAGCAGGTGCGCGACTCGGCCGCCGAGCTGCTCAACATCTACGCACGCCGCGCCGCGCGCGAGGGCCATGCCTTCCGCTATTCGCCGGCCGACTACGAGGTGTTCGCCAACGACTTCGGCTTCCAGGAAACCGCCGACCAGAAGGCCGCGATCCATGCCGTGGTGCAGGACATGATCTCGCCGCAGCCGATGGACCGCCTCGTTTGCGGCGACGTCGGCTTCGGCAAGACCGAGGTCGCGCTGCGCGCCGCCTTCATCGCGGTCACCGGCGGCAAGCAGGTGGCCTTCCTCGCGCCCACCACGCTGCTGGCCGAGCAGCACTACCAGACGCTGGTCGACCGCTTCGCCAAGTGGCCGGTGAAGGTGGCCGAGATGAGCCGCTTCCGTTCGACCAAGGAAATCACGACCGCCGCCAAGGGCCTGGCCGAGGGCACCGTCGACATCGTGGTCGGCACCCACAAGCTGCTCTCGGAATCGGTCAAGTTCAAGAACCTCGGGCTGCTGATCATCGACGAGGAGCACCGCTTCGGCGTGCGCCACAAAGAGGCCATGAAGGCGCTGCGCGCCGAGGTCGACGTGCTCACGCTCACGGCCACGCCGATCCCGCGCACGCTGGGCATGGCGCTCGAGGGCCTGCGCGACCTCAGCGTGATCGCCACCGCGCCGCAGCGCCGGCTCGCGATCAAGACCTTCGTCCGCAACGAGGGCACCGGCGTGATCCGCGAGGCCGTGCTGCGCGAGCTCAAGCGCGGCGGCCAGGTCTACTTCCTGCACAACGAGGTCGAGACCATCGAGAACCGGCGCCAGAAGCTCGAGGAGATCCTGCCCGAGGCGCGCATCGCCGTCGCCCACGGCCAGATGCCCGAGCGCGAACTCGAGCGCGTGATGCGCGACTTCGTGGCCCAGCGCTACAACCTTCTGCTGTGCTCGACCATCATCGAGACCGGCATCGACGTGCCGACCGCCAACACCATCGTGATGAGCCGCGCCGACAAGTTCGGCCTGGCGCAGCTGCACCAGCTGCGCGGCCGCGTCGGCCGCTCGCACCACCAGGCCTATGCCTACCTCATGGTGCCCGACACCGAGGGCCTGACCAAGCAGGCGGCGCAGCGGCTCGATGCGATCCAGCAGATGGAGGAGCTGGGCTCGGGCTTCTACCTCGCGATGCACGACCTCGAGATCCGCGGCACCGGCGAGGTGCTCGGCGAGAACCAGAGCGGCAACATGATGGAGATCGGCTTCCAGCTCTACAACGAGATGCTCAGCGAGGCCGTGCGCTCGCTCAAGGCCGGGCAGGAGCCCGACCTGCTGTCGCCGCTGTCGGTCACGACCGAGATCAACCTGCACGCCCCCGCCCTGCTGCCCGACGACTACTGCGGCGACGTGCACCTGCGGCTGTCGTTCTACAAGAAGCTCGCCACCGCGAAGAACCCCGACCAGATCGACACCCTGCTGGAGGAGATCGTCGACCGCTTCGGCAAGCTGCCGCCGCAGGCCCAGACCCTGATCGACACCCACCGCCTGCGCGTGCTCGCGCGGCCCTACGGCGTTGTCAAGGTCGATGCGGCGCCGGGCGTCATCAACATCACCTTCAAGAAGGATCCGCCGGTCGACTCGATGGCGATCATCCACCTGATCCAGAAGAACAAGCACATCAAGCTGGCCGGCAACGAGAAACTGCGCATCGAGCGCGAGCTCAAGGAGCCGAAGGAGCGTGCACAGATGGTGCGCGATGTTTTGCGCAGCCTGGGGCAGCCGCTGGTCAAGGAAAGCCCCACGGCCGTCGTATAAGTGCCAGCCACTTATATAATTGCCGATGTAATTTTTCGGGAGATCCGCCATGTCCCAAATCACGATCTACCTGGACGAAGAGTCCGAGAAAACAGCGCGCGCGGCAGCAGCGGCGGCGAACCTGCCCTTGAGCCGCTGGTTCGCCCTGCTGGTGGCGCGTGAAGGGCAGCGCGGCAAGAAGACCGGTTGGCAGAGCTTCTTTGCCGAAGCCGACAAGCAGAAAGCCGCCTGGGACGAATTCCCCCTGACCGAGGACATGCACAAGGACCTGCCTCCCGATACGCCGCGCGAGTCCTTGTGAAGTACCTGCTGGACACCAACACCCTCATCTACGCCTTTCGCGGCACGGGCGGTGTGCGCGTGCGCATGAATGGCACGAGCGATGCGGACATGAATCTGTGCGCCATCAATCTGTTCGAACTCGAGTTCGGTTTCGCCAAATCCGCCAACCCGGGCCCGCAGCGAGCGCTGCTCGACGAGCTGGTGCAGCGCCTGCGCGTCCTGCCGCTGGACAGCGCGAGCGCGGAATCGGCCGGACAGATCAAGGCCCACCTGCAACAGGCCGGTACGCCGATCGGCCCCTATGACCTGCTCATCGCGGGCATCGCGATGGCGCACAACCTGATCGTCGTCAGCCGCAACGTCAGCGAGTTCTCGCGCGTGCCCGGCCTGCGCGTCGAGAACTGGTATCACTGAATGACCCTTGCCCCCTCCTCCCCCGGCCTCGTCCTCCAGCGCTTCACGCCGCCGCTCGCCCTCCAGGACTTCAAGCTCATCGCCTTCGACATGGACTCGACGCTGATCAGCATCGAGTGCATCGACGAGATCGCCGACGCGGTCGGCAAGAAGGCCGAGGTGGCCGCGATCACCGAGGCCACGATGCGTGGCGAGATCAAGGACTTCAAGGAAAGCCTGCGTCGCCGCGTCGCGCTGCTGAAAGGCGTGCCGGTCGGCGCGCTGCAGCAGGTCTACGACGAGCGGCTCAGGCTCAACCCCGGCGCCGCCGAACTGGTGGCGGCCTGCAAGGCGGCGGGCCTCAAGGTGCTGCTGGTCTCGGGCGGCTTCACCTTCTTTGCCAACCGCGTGAAGGAGCGCCTGGGCATCGACTTCGCGCGCTCGAACCTGCTCGACGAGGCCGACGGCCAGCTCACGGGCCAGGTCGCGATGCAGAGCTGGGGCGACATCTGCGACGGCGCCGAGAAGCGCCGCACCCTGCTCGAGGTGGCCTCGCTGATGGGCATCTCGGCGCAGGAATGCATCGCGGTGGGCGACGGCGCCAACGACCTGCCGATGATGGGCGAGGCCGGCCTGTCGGTGGCCTACCACGCCAAGCCCAAGGTGCGCGAGCAGGCGATGGTGGCGATCAACGAAGGCGGGCTCGACCGCCTGCTCGAGGTCGTCCGGCCCTGACCGGTCAGGCCGGGCTGCCGGCCGCGGGTGCCTTGGCCGCGGTGCCCAGCAGCCGCTCGCGCATCGACGGAACCACGGTGTCGGCCGCGCGCTCGAGCTGCTCCACGAGGCCGCCCACGCCGACCGCGAAGCGCGCGCCCGAGGCGCTCGAAGCCGAGCCCAGCGCGATGATGCCGATGCCCTCGGTGACCACGCCGCGCGAGAACGCATAGCCGCGCTCGCGCGTCTCCTGCACGCGCGCCTTCACGTAGTCGGCATCGACGTCCTGCCCGCCGGGCTTGAGGCGCGCATTGCTGCGATGGATGGTGCGCGCCACGTGGTCGTCGCTGCTGGCCGCGAGCAGTGCCCAGCCGGTGCCCGACATGCACAGCAGCCGGCGCGTGCCGGGCTGCACGTTGAACTGGATCGCGCGGCTGCCGAAGATCACATGCACGTACTGCGCGTAGATGTCGTTCTCGACGGCGAGGATGGCGGTGAAGCCGGTCTCGCGCGCGATGTCGCCGAGCACGGTGAGCAGCTGCCCGCCCTGGAACATCGAGTCCATCACCCAGTCGCCGATCGAGGCCAGGCGCGGCGTGGCGAGGTAGGCGCGCAGCGAGGAGTCGTAGCGCAGGTAGCCCAACGTGGCGACGCTCTTGAGCAGCACCTGCGCGCTCGACAGCGGATAGCCGAGCCGCTCGGAGATCTCGCGCACCGTCACCGGCCGCCGCACCTCCCGCAGGTACTCGAGCACCTGAAACACCCGCCCCGCCGTCTTGATGACCGATTGCTCCACTTCATGTTCTCCGCGGTCCCAGCCGGCATGTTGCGCGCTCGACCGCCCGGGCCGGACCGCGCGCGATGCTACTGCAACTCGATGCCGGTGATGCCCATCAGCCGCTTCCAGCGCTCGATCTCCTCGGCCTGGTAGCGGCGCAGCTCGGGCGCCGAGGACATGATCAGTTCGGTGCCCTGCTTGCGGTAGTAGGCCTGGATCTCGGGCGTCTGCGCGGCCTTCGCGAACAGCGCGCCGAGCTGCTCGAGCGCGGCCGGCGGCGCCTTCGAACTCACGGCGGCCGCGACCCAGTTGAACGCGAGGTAGTCGGGGTAGCCGGCCTCGCCGACGGTGGGCACCTCGGGCAGCACGATCGAGCGCTTGGGCGCGGTGAAGGCCAGCGGCCGCACCCGGCCCGAGCGCGCGAGCTCGTTGGCGCCGGTGGCGTCGACCACCGCGAAGTCGACCTCGCCCGTGAGCACCGCGTTGACGGCCTCGCCCGCGCCCTTGTAGTTGATGCCGGCGGTCTTGATCTTGGCCATCTCGTTGAACCACTCCGAATAGAGCGTGTACGACATGGAGCCGCTCGCGTAGTTGAGCTTGCCGGGCCGCTTGCGCGCGTCGGCCACGAGGTCGGCCAGCGAACGGTGGGCCGAGGCGGCCGGCACGATGACCAGGCAGGCGCCGCGCGACAGCAGCGTGATCGGCGCGAAGTCGGCGATCGGGTCGTAGGGCAGCTTGCGGAAGGTGGCGGCGTTGGTGGTCAGCGTCGAGTTGCTGCCGATGAACACCGTGTGGCCGTCGTGCGGCGGATTCAGCGCCGTCTGCACGCCGATGAAGCCGTTGCCGCCGGGCTTGTTCTCCACCGTCACCGCCTGGCCCGAGAGGTCGCCGATGCTCTTGGCGAACAGGCGCGCCGTGATGTCGGTGCCGCTGCCGGGCGGGAACGGCACGATGAAGCGCATGGCGTGCGAGGGAAAAGCCTGCGCCTGCGCGCGGCCGGGCAGGCTCGCGGCACCGGCCAGCGCCGCGCCGGTGCCGAGCAGCAGCCGGCGGCGGTCGCGAGAGAAATCACTCATGGGGTCGTCTCCTGGTTTCCTGTCTTCAGCGCCGCGAGCCCAACAGCTCGCGCGCCACCACCCAGCGGTGCACCTCGCTGGGTCCTTCGTAGATGCGCATCAGCCGGGTTTCGTTGGCCATCTGCTGCAGCGGCATTTCCTTGGTCATGCCCATGGCGCCGAAGACCTGCATCGCCATGTCGATCACGTCCCAGGCCATCTCGGTGGCGTAGACCTTGATCATCGAGACCTGCGAGCGCGCCTCCTCGCCGCGGTCGATGCGCGCGGCGGCCTCGTAGGTCATGAGGCGGCAGGCATGGATGCGGGTGGCGGCATCGGCCACGCCCCACTGCACGCTCTGGCGGTCGGACAGCAGCGCGCCGAAGGTCTTTCGCATCGGCGCGTACTCGCAGACCATGTCGAGCGCGCGCTGGGCGCGGCCGATGCACCAGGCCGCCATCTGCACGCGCCGGCTCGACAGCCGCGCCTGCATCGGCGCGAAGCCCTGCCCTTCCTGGCCCAGCAGCTGGCCGGCGCCGACGCGGCAGTCCTGCAGCACCACCTCGTAGGTCGACACGCCGCCGAGCATCGGGATGCGACGCTCGACGATGAAGCCCGGCGTGTTCTTGTCGACGATGAAGGCCGAGATGCCGCCGCGCGAACCGAGCGCCTTGTCGGTCACGGCCATCACGATGGTCCAGTCGGCGCGCGCGGCGCGGCTGATCCAGATCTTGCGGCCGTTGAGCACCCAGTTGCCCTGCGCGTCGCGCTCGGCGCGCGTGCCCATCGCCGACGGATCGGCGCCCGCGCCGGGCTCGGAGATGGCGATCGCCGAGACCGTCTCGCCGCGCGCATAGGGCGCGAGATAGCGCTCGGTCTGCGCCGCGTCGGCCGTCTTCAGCAACATGCGCAGGTTCGGCGAATCGGGCGGCAGGTCGTAGGGCACGACGGTCTTGCCGAGCTCCTCGTTGACCCCGACCATCGCCGTCACCGGCAGGTCGGAGCCGCCGAGTTCGGCCGGCGCATCGAGCCCCCAGAGGCCGAGTTCGCGCGAGAGCGCATCGAGCCGCTCGTGCTCCTCGGGCATGAGCATCAGCTGCCCGCCCTCGGCTTCGCGTTTCAGCACCGCCGGCTCCAGCGGCAGCAGCTCGTCGCGCACGAAGCGCGCGACCAGGTCCTTGAGCATGCGGTGCTCGTCATCGAGTTCGAAGTTCATGCCCCCGCCCCTCACTCGCCGGCCACCGCGCGGTTGGCTTTGAGCCGCGCGATGGCTTCCTCGCCGAGGCCGGCCTCGCGCAGGATCTCGCTGGTGTGCTGCCCCACGGTGGGCGCCTGGCGGTACACGCGGGTCGGCGTGGCCGAGAAGCGCGCCGTGGGCCGCAGCTGGCGGATCGGCCCTTCGGTCGGATGCTGCGCGTCCTCGAACAGGCCCACCGCCTTCAGGTGCGGATGCGCGGGCAGGTCGTCGAGCGCATAGATCGGCGTGGCCGGGATGTCGAGCTTCTCGCACAGCGCCATCCACTCGGCCGTGGTCTTCAGCGGCGACAGCTCGCGCAGGTGGCCGTAGAGCGCGCGCACCTGCGCGTTGCGCTCCTGCCGGTTGGCGATGCTGTAGCGCTCGGCCAGCTCGGGCTGGCCGACCTCGACGAAGAAGGCCTGCCAGTGGCGCTCGGTGTAGGGCAGCATGCTGATCCAGCCGTCGCGCGTACGCGCCGGCTTGCGCCCGCCCTCGAGCAGCCGCGGATAGCCGGCCTTCACCGCCGAGCCCTGGAAGGTCATGCCGCCCATGTGCTCGGCCAGCACGAAGGCCGCCATGGTCTCGAGCATCGGCACCTCGACGTACTGGCCCTGCCCGCTGCGCTCGCGGTGCAGCAGCGCGGCCAGCACCGCGTTGCAGACCGCGAGGCCGGTGGTCTTGTCGGCGATCAGGCTGGGCGTGTAGTCGGGCTGCTCGCGCCCCACCGAGCCCACGCCCACCAGCCCGCAGGCGGCCTGGATGATGTCGTCGAAGGCCGGCTTGTCGCGGTGCGGGCCGTCCTGGCCGAAGCCGGTGGCGGCGCAATACACCACCTTGGGATTGAGCTTCGCCACCGCCTCGTAGCCGAGCCCGAGGCGCTCGACCGCGGCCACGCGCATGTTGTGCACCACCACGTCCACCTGCGGGATCAGCGCGCGCAGCGCGGCCACGCCCTCGGGCGACTTGAGGTCGACCGCGAGCGAGCGCTTGTTGCGGTTCACGGCCAGGAAGATCGAGCTCATGCCCGGGTGCTGCGAGATGCCGTTGGCGCGCATCATGTCGCCCTCGGGCGGCTCGACCTTGATCACGTCGGCGCCGTAGTCGGCCAGCATCTGGGTGGCCAGCGGGCCGAGCACCACGGCCGTGAGGTCGAGCACGCGGATGCCCTTGAGGGGGCCCGAGGGCGCGTTGGAAGTCGTATCGGTCATAGAGAAGAAAGAAGAGGGATTCAGTTGGGCAGGCCCACGAGATGCCGCGCCATCACCACGCGCTGGATCTGGCCGGTGCCCTCGACGATGTCGAGCGCCTTCACGTCGCGAAACAGCTTCTCGATCAGGTGGTCGCCACGGCCGCCCGCCAGGCCCAGCACCTCCATCGCGAAGCTCGTGGCCTCGAAGGCGGCCGGCGGCGCGAGCGCCTTCGAGGCCGAGGCCTCGAGCATGTTGGGCTGGCGCCGGTCGGCCAGCCAGGCGGCGCGCAGCGCCATCAGCAGCGCGGCCTTGAGCTTGCGGCGCGAACGCTCGAGCCGGTCGCGCAGCCGCAGGTCGGAGGCCAGGCCCTGGGCCTGCATGAAGGCCGCGGCCTCGTCGAGCGCGGCGCGGCCGATGCCCACCGCCATGCCGGCGATGGCCGGGCGGCCCGCGTTGAAGGTGTTCATCGCGCCCTTGAAGCCGCCCGAGCGTTGCTCGTAGTAGGCCTCGCCGCCGAGCAGGTTGGCCGCGGGCACGCGGCAGCCCGAGAGGAAGAAGGAGGTCGACTCGTAGGCCTTCAGGCCCATCTTCTTCTCGATGCGGAAGTCGCCGAAGCCCGGCGTGCCGCGCTCGACCACGAAGGCGCGGTGGCCCGCACGGCCCAGCGCCGGATCGATGGTGGCGAACACCACGGTCCATTCGGCGCGGCCCGAGTTGCCCGAGAAGGACTTGGCGCCGTCGAGCACCCAGTGCTCGCCGTCGCGCCGCGCGCGGGTCTTGATGTTGGCCACGTCGGAACCGCCCGAGGGCTCGGTCATCGCGAAGGCGCCCCAGATCGGGCGCTGCGGATTCACGAAGGGCGAGAGAAAGCGCTGCCTCTGCTCGGGCGTGCCCATCGAGAGGATCGGCGGTTCGCCCAGGCCCGGGCCCGGCAGCGCGACGCCGATGCCGCGGTCCCAGTAGGCGCCCTCCTCGGCCAGCAGCACCTG
>NZ_JBZAYE010000409.1:0-6767 GCF_058244205.1 Variovorax sp. 20P10.2.4 | reverse complement strand
TTCTCGGGCTCCTGCGCCACGGCCCGTTCGGCCACGAGCGCGGCAAGACGGGCGCCCACCGCATGCCCCGCCAGCCGCAGCTCGGGCTGCCGCCCATAGTTCGCGAGCACGAGCGTGCCCACCGTGTGCGAAGCCTCGCCCACCGGCACGAGCCGCGAGGCACTGCCGATGCCGCCCTTGAGCTGGAAGCTCGACATGCCGCGCCCCGCGCCCACCGAACCCTGCGCGAAATCCGCGCCCGCATCGGCCAGTGCCAGGCGGTAATCCGCCTCGCCCACGGCCAGCCGCTGGATGTCGTTGAGAAAACCGTCGTTGCACTCGAACACCAGCGGATTCACCGTCGGCAGCGAGCGCCCGGTCTCGGGGTTGTGCGCGATGCAGTCGCGGATCTGCGCGCCGGCCATGGTGCCGACCGAGAAGGTGTTGGTCAGCGCGATGGGCGTCTCGAGCACGCCGAGCTCCTCGAGCTGCACGAGCCCGATGCTCTTGCCGAAGCCGTTGAGCACCACGGCGGCCGCCGGCACCTTGTCGCGGAACGGGTCGCCGGCATGCGGGCGGATCACGGTCACGCCGGTCTGCACCGGGCCCTCGGCGAGCGTGCGGTGGCCCACCGTCACGCCGGCGACGTCGCTGATCGCGTCGCGCGGACCCGGGCGCAGGCCGCCGATGCGGGGCAGGGCGCTTGCGCTCATTGCCGGTCGATCTTCGGATCGAGCGCGTCGCGCAGGGCGTCGCCCAGCAGGTTGAAGGCCAGCACGGTGAAGAAGATCGCGAGGCTGGGGAACAGCGCCACGTGCGGCGAGGTCACCATGTCGGCGCGTGCCTCGCTGAGCATCGCGCCCCATTCGGGCGTGGGCGGCTGCGCGCCCATGCCGAGGAAGGACAGGCTGGCCGCGGTGATGATCGAGGTACCCACGCGCATGGAGAAATACACCACGATCGAGGAGATCGTGCCCGGCAGGATGTGGCGCACGACGATGGTCCAGTCCGAGGCGCCGATGCTGCGCTCGGCCTCGATGTAGGTCTGCTGCTTGAGCACCAGCGTGTTGCCGCGCACCAGCCGCGCGAAGGCCGGCACGCTGAACACCGACACCGCCACCACCACGTTGGTCATGCTGCTGCCGAGGATCGCGACCACGCCCAGCGCCAGCAGGATGCCGGGGAAGGCGAACAGTACGTCCGAGATGCGCATCACGATGCGGTCCCACCAGCCCTCGTAGTAGCCCGCGAGCAGGCCGAAGGCGGTGCCGACGAAGCCGCCGACCAGCACCGACAGGAAGCCCGCCATCAGCGAGATGCGCGCGCCCGCGAGGATGCGGCTGAAGATGTCGCGGCCCAGCGGGTCGACGCCGAACCAGTGCGTGGCCGAGGGCCCGCTGTTGAGCATGTCGTAGTCGAAGTAGTTCTCGGGATCGAAGGGCACGATCCAGGGCGCGAACACGGCGACGAACACCAGCAGCAGCACGAACAGGGCGGCGACGATGCCCACGGGCTGCTTCTTGAAGCGGCGCCAGCATTCGCCCCACGGTGTGCGGACCTTGCCCGCGGTCTGGGGCGTCGTCACTGGCGTGGCGGCGGGAAGGGTGGATTCGGCAGGCACGCCGGTGGCTTGGGTCATGGCGGCGGCCTCACTTGTAGCGGATGGTCGGGTTGATGAAGCCGTACAGCACATCGACCACGAGATTGATCAGGATGAACTCGAGCGAGAACAGCAGCACCAGCGTCTGGATCACCGGGTAGTCGCGCATCTGCACCGCGTCGACCAGCAGGCGGCCGAGGCCGGGCCAGTTGAACACCGCCTCGACCAGGATCGAGCCGCCGAGCAGGAAGCCGAACTGCAGGCCCATCATCGTGACCACCGGGATCAGCGCATTGCGCAGGCAGTGCTTGATGATCACGCTGCGCTCGCGCACGCCCTTGGCGCGCGCGGTGCGCACGAAGTCCTCCTGGATCACCTCGACGAACGAGGCGCGCGTGAAGCGGGCCATCACGGCCGCCACGGCCGCGCCCAGCGTGATCGAGGGCAGGATGTAGTGTTTCCAGGTGGCCGCGCCCACGGTGGGCAGCCAGCCGAGTTGCACCGAGAAGATCTGCATCAGCAGCATGCCCAATGCAAATGCGGGAAAGGAGATGCCCGACACCGCCAGCGTCATGCCGATGCGGTCGGGCCATTGGTTGCGGTACACGGCCGAGACGATGCCGATGCCCATGCCGAAGATCACGGCCCACACCATGCTGGTGACGGTCAGCATCACCGTCGGGAAGAAGCGCTCGGCGATCTCGGTCGACACCGGCCGCCGCGTGCGGATCGAGGTGCCGAAGTCGCCCTGCAGCATGTGGGTGAAGAAGTTCGCGAACTGCTGCGGCAGCGGCTTGTCGAGTCCGAGCTCCGCGCGGACCATGGCCACGGTCTGCTCGTCGGCCTCCTGGCCGGCGGCAAGGCGCGCCGGGTCGCCGGGCAGCATGTGGACGAACAGGAACACCAGCACCGCCACGATGAGCAGCGTGGGGATCAGGCCCAACAGTCGTTTGAGGAAGTAGTTCAGCATGGGGAGCAGGGGCCGCGAACGGCCGGCGGCGGGGTGCCGCCGGCCATCGCACGGTCAGTCAGGAAACGGAGAGACCCGCGATCAGTTCGCCACCGACATCGCGTCGATGTTGATGTTGGCGTCGGGCATCACGAACACGCCCGTCAGGCGCTTCGAGTGCGCCGACAGGTTCTGCTCCGTCACCAGCGGCAGGCGCGGCAGGTCCTTGCGGATCTGTTCCTGCGCGGTCTTGTAGAGCGCGGCCTTCTCGGCCTCATCCACCGACACCAGCGCCTTGGCCAGCGCGTTGTCGACCACCTCGCTCTTGTAGAACGACATGTTGTTGAGCTTCGGCGCCCACGACTCGGAGGCGAACAGCGGCCGCAGGCCCCAGTCGGCCTCGCCGGTCGACGAGGACCAGCCGGTGTAGTACAGGCGAACCTTGGCGGTCTTGGGATCGGGCCAGGCATCGACCTGCTCGGTGCGCTGGCCCACTTCGAGCGCCTGCACCTGCAGCTTGATGCCGACCTGCGCGAGCTGCTGCTGCACGAACTGGATGGTCTTCTGGCTGGTCGTGTTGTTGTAGGCGCTCCACAGCACCGACTCGAAGCCGTTCGGGTAGCCGGCCTCGGCCAGCAGTTCCTTGGCCTTCTTCACGTCGTAGGGCACGGGCGCCATCTTCTCGGCGTACTTCACGCCCTGGGGCATCACGCCCTGCGCGGGAATCGCATAGCCGCCGAAGGCCACCTTGGCCAGCGCTTCCTTGTTGATGGCGTAGCCGATGGCCTCGCGCACCTTCTGGTTGTCGTAGGGCTTCTGCAGCATGTTGAAGGCCAGGAAGCGCGTGATGATCGAGGGCGAGGCCACGACCTCGAGCTTGTCGCTCTTCTTCAGCAGCTCGGCCTGCTCGTAGGGGATCGGGAACGCGAAGTCGGCCTCGCCGGTCTGCATCATCGCGGCGCGCGTGTTGTTCTCGAGCACCGGCTTCCACTGCACGGTGTCGACCTTCGGGAAGCCCTTCTTCCAGTAGCCGTCGAACTTCTTCGCCTTGACCGCCTCGGTCTGCTTCCATTCCACGAACTCGAAGGGGCCGGTGCCCACGGGGTGGAAGGCGATGTCCTTGTTGCCCCACTTCTTGAGCGCGGTCGGCGAGATCATCGCGGCCGAGGCATGGGCCAGCGAGTTGATGAAGGGGCCGAAGGGCTCCTTCAGCGTGATGCGCACGGTGGTCGGGTTCAGCGCCTCGACCTTGCCCACGCGGTTGAACTGGTTGTAGCGCAGCAGCTTGTTGTCCTGGTTCAGCACGCGCTCGAGCGTGAACTTCACGGCCTCGGCGTTGAAGTCGGTGCCGTCGTGGAACTTGACGCCGCTGCGCAGCTTGATGGTGTAGACCAGGCCGTCCTTCGAGACCTCGTAGCCCTCGGCCAGCACGTTCTGCACCTTCAGGTCCTTGTCGAACTGGAACAGGCCTTCATAGAAGGTCTTGGTCACGGCCGTGGTGATCGTCGTGTTGGTGTTGTACGGGTCCAGCGTTTCGGGCTGGTAGCCGATGGCGAGCACCACGTCTTTGGCGGCCAGGGCCGAGCCCGAGGCGGCGAGCGCGGCCAGGCCCAGCAGCGCAGAGGCCCATCGCAGGGAGGAAGAGGATGGCTTCATGGGAAGAACTCCAGTCGATTCGTGAGAGAGAGGGAGGAACAAAAAAGCAGGGGGCCCTGCGACGGAAAAACGAAGGAAAAACTCAAGGGCGTCAGAAAGCGCCGCCGATGGCATGCCGCGCCACGAAATGGCCGGGCGCCACCTGCACCAGCGGCGGCACCTCGGGCTCGTCGCCCACGGCGCGGATCGGGCTCGGGATCTCGCCCTCGAGCAGCGCGCGCTGCTTGTGGCGGCGCGAGGGATCGGCCACCGGCACCGCCGCCATCAGCTTGCGCGTGTAGGCATGCTGCGGCGCCTCGAACACCGCGCGGCGTGGGCCGATCTCCACGATCTGCCCGAGGTACATCACGGCCACGCGGTGGCTGATGCGCTCCACCACCGCCATGTCGTGCGAGATGAACAGGAAGGCCACGCCGAGCTCGCGCTGCAGGTCGAGCATCAGGTTGACGATCTGGGCCTGGATCGAGACGTCGAGCGCCGACACCGATTCGTCGGCCACCACCACCTTGGGGTTGAGCGCCAGAGCGCGCGCGATCGCGATGCGCTGGCGCTGGCCGCCCGAGAACTCGTGCGGATAGCGCTGCGCCGCCTCGGGCGGCAGGCCCACCTTCTGCAGCAGCCAGTCGACGCGCTGCTGCGCCTCGGCGCCCTTGGCGATGCCGTGGATCAGCAGCGGCTCCATGATCGAGAAGCCCACCGTCACGCGCGGATCGAGCGAGGCGAAGGGGTCCTGGAAGATGAACTGGATGTTGCGGCGCAGTGCCTGCAGCTCGCGCGTGGGCAGCTCGCGGATGTTCTGGCCGCCGAACTCGATCGCGCCGCTCTGGCTCTCGACCAGGCGCAGCAGCGAGCGGCCGGTGGTCGACTTGCCGCAGCCCGATTCGCCGACCAGCGCCAGCGTCTCGCCGGGGTAGAGGTCGAAGCTGATCTTCTCGACCGCGTGCACGCGCCGCTTCACGCGGCCGAAGACGCCGCTGCGCACGTCGAAGCGCGTGACCAGTTCACGCACGCGCAGGATCGGGCCGGCCTCGGCGCGCACCGTGTCGTGCGGCTCTGTGTGGGTGCAGGGCACGGTCTGCGCACCGGTCTCGGTGCGCAGCAGTTCGAACTTGGCCGGCAGCTCGGTGCCCTGCATGGCGCCGAGCTTGGGCACGGCCGACAGCAGCGCACGGGTGTAGGGGTGTTGCGGCGCGCCGAACACGGTGTCCGACGGGCCCGCCTCGACCTTGTCGCCGCGGTACATCACGAGCACGCGGTCGGCGATCTCGGCCACCACGCCCATGTCGTGCGTGATGAACAGCACGCCCATGCGCATCTCCTGCTGCAGCTCGCGGATGAGCTGGAGGATCTGGGCCTGGATCGTCACGTCGAGCGCGGTGGTCGGCTCGTCGGCGATCAGCAGCTGCGGCTTGCACGACAGCGCCATCGCGATCATCACGCGCTGGCGCATGCCGCCCGAAAGCTGGTGCGGGAAGCGGTCGAGCACGTTGCGCGCCTCGGGGATGCGCACCAGCTCGAGCATGCGCAGCGCCTCGGCGCGCGCGGCCGCGTTGCTCTTGCCCTGGTGGATGCGGATGGCCTCGGCGATCTGGTCGCCCGCGGTGAACACCGGGTTCAGCGAGGTCATCGGCTCCTGGAAGATCATCGCGATGTCGGCGCCGCGGATGCCGCGCATCGTGTGGTCGCGCGCCTGGGCCAGGTCGAGCACCTCGCCGTTGCGGCGGCGAAACGCCATGCGGCCGTCGAGGATGCGGCCGCCGCCGTGCTCCACCAGGCGCATCAGCGCGAGCGAGGTCACGGACTTGCCCGAGCCCGATTCGCCCACCACCGCGAGCGTCTCGCCGTGGTCGACGTGGAAGGACAGCTTCTTGACCGCATCGACCGTGCGCTCCGAGGTGGTGAAGCGCACGCTGAGGTCGTCGACCGCGAGCACTCGGCCCTCAGGGAGATGGGGCAGGTTGGGCAGAGGGGAGGGGGAGGTCGCAGCGGACATGGCAGTCGGGAAAGGAAGCGGTGGCGTCAGGCGAAGATCGCCGTCTTCGGGGTCTCGCGGCCGCGCGCATGGGCGCGGTACATGCCCTCGGTGTTGAAGGGCAGCGCGAGGTTGCCGTGGCGGTCGACGGCGATCAGGCCGCCGGTGCCGCCGATGGCCGAGAGCGATTTCATCACCACCGTGTAGGCGGCGGCTTCGAGCGTGGCGCCGGCGTAGGCCATGCGCGCGCAGAGGTCGTGCGCGGCGGCGATGCGGATGAACATCTCGCCGCTGCCAGTGCACGAGACCGCGGCGGTGGCGTCGTCGGCATAGGTGCCGGCGCCGATCAGCGGCGAATCGCCGACGCGGCCCACGCGCTTGTTGGTCATGCCGCCGGTGGAGGTGGCGGCGGCCAGGTGGCCGTGCATGTCGAGCGCGACCGCGCCGACGGTGCCGAACTTGCGGTCCTCGTCGAGCGGGGCATGCGCGAGCGACGCCATGGCCGCGCCCTCGTGGTCGACCACCACGCGGCCGGTGTCGCGCACGCGGTGCAGCTGCTGGCGGCGCGCCTCGGTCGAGAAGTACGAGGGCTCGACCATCTCGAGCCCGCG
>NZ_JBZAYE010000408.1:0-6768 GCF_058244205.1 Variovorax sp. 20P10.2.4 | reverse complement strand
CGGCCAGCGCGCCCAGCAAGCAGGTGGTGCGCGAGAAGCGCGGCGGCACGCCCTCGAAGAAGAAGCGCTGAGGAAGCCGCCGAGATGGTGGCACGACCGGCGCAACACCTTTCGCGGCGCCGGCCACGAATAACGAGATCAGGAGGGCCATGACATGGCAGTGGAAGGAAGTGCGGGCGACCTCGTCAAGGTCGTCACGCTGTTGGGTGCCGCGGTGGTCGCGGTGCCCCTGTTCAAGCGCATCGGGCTCGGCTCGGTGCTGGGCTACCTGGCCGCGGGGCTGGCCATCGGCCCGTTCGGCTTCGGCCTCTTCACCGATCCCCAGACCATCCTGCACACGGCCGAGCTCGGCGTCGTGATGTTCCTGTTCGTGATCGGCCTCGAGATGCGGCCCTCGCACCTGTGGAGCATGCGGCGCGACATCTTCGGCCTCGGCAGCCTGCAGGTGGTGGTCTGCGGCATCCTGCTGACCGGCGTGGGCATGGCCTTCGGCTTCCCGCTCGCCGTGTCCTTCGTCTGCGCGATGGGCTTCGTGCTGACCTCCACCGCCATCGTGATGCAGCTGCTCGGCGAACGCGGCGACATCGCGGCGCCGCGCGGCCAGAAGATCGTCGCCGTGCTGCTGTTCGAGGACCTGCTGATCGTGCCGCTGCTGGCCATCGTGGCCTTCATCGCGCCGCCCGACGCCACGCAGCACGTGGTCGAGGCCGGCTCGCGCTGGATCGGCGTGGGCATCGCGCTGGCCGCGCTCGCGGCGCTGGTGGCCGCCGGCATCTGGCTCTTGAACCCGCTGTTCCGCGTGCTCGCCAACTCGAAGGCGCGCGAGGTCATGACCGCCGCCGCGCTGCTGGTGGTGCTGGGCGCCGCGCTGCTGATGCAACTCGGTGGCCTTTCGATGGCCATGGGCGCCTTCATCGCGGGCGTGCTGCTGTCCGAGTCCACCTTCCGCCACCAGCTCGAGGCCGACATCGAGCCCTTCCGCGGCCTGCTGCTCGGGCTGTTCTTCATCGGCGTGGGCATGTCGCTCGACCTCGCGGTGGTGGCGCGCAACTGGCAGCTGATCCTGGCTGGCGTGCTGTCGATGATGGTGGTGAAGTCGCTGTGCATCTACGCGGTGGCGCGGCTCGCGAAGAGCTCGCGCGCCGACGCGCTCGACCGCGCCGTGCTGATGGCCCAGGGCGGCGAGTTCGCCTTCGTGCTGTTCTCCTCGGCGCTCGCCGCGGGCGTCATCAGCCCGGTGGTCAATGCCAACATGACGGCGGTGGTGGTGCTCTCGATGGCGCTCACGCCGCTGGTGGTGCTCGCGCACCGCCGCTTCGCGCCGGCCGTGGCCGAGTCGATGGACGGCATCGACAAGGCCGAGGACCTGGTCGGCAACGTGCTGGTGATCGGCTTCGGCCGCTTCGGCCAGATCGCGATCCAGGGCGCGCTGGCGCGCGGCGCCTCGATCGCGATCATCGACACCGACACCCAGGTGATCCGCGATGCCGCCCTGTTCGGCTTCAAGGTCTACTACGGCGACGGCTCGCGCGCCGACGTGCTGCATGCCGCCGGCGCCCACAGCGCGCGCGTCATCATGGTCTGCGTGAACGACAAGGCCGCCACCACGCGCATCGTCGAGCTGCTCAAGGCCGAGTTCCCGCATGCGCAGCTGCTGGTGCGCGCCTACGACCGCGAGCACATGCTCGAGATCGGCAAGCTCAACGTCGACTTTCAGATCCGCGAGACCTTCGAATCGGCGATGGCCTTCGGCCGCCAGGGCGTGCTGGCGCTCGGCGCCTCCGACACCGAGGCCGACGAGGTGATCGGCGAGCTGCGGCGGCGCGACGCGGAGCGCCTGGTGCTCGAGATGGCCGGCGGCATCTTCGCGGGCCGCGCGCTGGTGCAGGTCAACACCGAGGCGCACGGCAAGAACACCTGAGCGCACCCGAGTTCGTTCTCGGGCCGCCACGCGGTTCAGAGCTTCTCGGTCTCGCCGCTGCGCGGCTGCCACTTCATGAGCCGCTTCTCGATCAGGCCCACCAGCGCGTCGAGCGCGAGCGCGAAGGCCGTCAGCACCACGATGCCGGCGAACACGGTGTTGACGTCGAAGGTGCCCTCGGCCTGCAGGATCAGGTAGCCGACACCGCGCGCCGAGCCCAGGTACTCGCCCACCACCGCGCCCACGAAGGCCAAGCCCACGGAGGTGTGCAGGCTCGAGAACACCCAGCTGGTGGCGCTCGGCAGGTAGACGGTGCGCAGCAGCTGGCGCTGGTTGGCGCCCAGCATGCGCGCATTGGCCAGCACCACCGGACTCACCTCGCGCACGCCCTGGTAGACGTTGAAGAACACGATGAAGAACACCAGCGTGACCGCCAGCGCCACCTTGCTCCAGATGCCGAGGCCGAACCACAGCGCGAAGATCGGCGCGAGGATCACGCGCGGCATCGAGTTGGCGGCCTTGATGTAGGGGTCGAGGATCAGGCTCGCGGTGGGCGCGAGCGCGAGCCACAGGCCGCAGCCCAGGCCCAGCACGGTGCCGATGCCGAAGGCCAGCACGGTCTCGAGCAGCGTGGTGCCCAGGTGCAGGTAGATGTCGGCATTGCCCTTGAGCCCGTCGGGGAACAGCGGGTTCGCCGGCACCTCGAAGGGCAGGAACCAGCTCCAGATGCGCCCGGCCACCTGGATCGGCTCGCCGAGGAAGAAGGCCACCTGCTGGTTGCGCGAGGCCAGGTGCCAGCCCACGAGGATCACGACCAGCAGCACCAGCTGCCAGAAGCGCGCGTTGCGTTCGTTGAGGGCCAGGCGCGACATCATGCGGCCTTCTTCAGTTGCTGCGCGTAGCCCTTGAGCACCTCGTCGCGCAGCACCTCCCAGATCTGGGTGTGCAGCTCGACGAAGCGCGGCTGGGTGCGCACCTCGGCCACGTCGCGCGGGCGCGGCAGGTCGATCTCGAACTCGCCGATCGGATGGGTGGCGGGTCCGGCCGAGAGCACCACCACGCGGTCGCTCATCGCGATCGCTTCGTCGAGGTCATGGGTGATGAACAGCACGGCCTTCTTCTTCGCGCTCCAGAGGTCGAGCACCTCGTTCTCCATCAATTGCCGGGTCTGGATGTCGAGCGCGCTGAAGGGCTCGTCCATCAGGATGATGTCGGGGTCGAGCACCAGCGTCTGCGCCAGCGCCACGCGCTTGCGCATGCCGCCCGAGAGCTGGTGCGGATAGCGGTCGCCGAAGCCCGAGAGGCCCACGCGCGCGAGCCAGGCCTCGGCCTCGCGGCGCGCTTCGGCATCAGGCACGCCGCGGTATTGCAGCCCGACCATCACGTTGTCGATGGCGCTGCGCCAGGGCATCAGCGCCTCGGTCTGGAACATGTAGCCCGCGCGCGCGTTGATGCCCGCGAGCGGCTGGCCGAACACCTTGACCGTGCCGGATGAGGGCTGCAGCAGCCCCGCGCCGATGTTGAGCAGGGTCGACTTGCCGCAGCCCGTGGGACCGACCACCGACACGAACTCGCCGGCGCGCACGCGCAAGGTGGTGTCGGCCACCGCGGTGTAGCGCTGGCCGGGGTCGTCCTTCGAATGGAAGATGCAGCTGATCGAGAGGAGTTCGAGTGCGTGGTCGGACATGGCGGAACTGGATGTCGAGCGAAGTGCGTCCCCCAGAAAAAACCCGGCCGAAGCCGGGTCGCGGGACATCGAGGTCAGGCCTTGAACCTGTCCTTCGCTCGCCGTGCGAAATCGTTGGTGTAGGTTTTCGCCAGGTCGATCTTGTCGGCCTTGACGGAGGTGTCGAAGCTCGCGATCGCCGCCAGCGCGGTCTTGGGTCCCTCGGACGGCACGATGCCGTCGGGCGCGATCGATTCGCGCACCTTGTCGAACGAGGCGAGGTAGAGCGCGCGGTCGCCGAGCAGGTAGGTCTCGGGCACGGTCTTGATGATGTCGCCCGGGCCCGCGGTCTGCAGCCACTTGAGGCCGTGCACGATCGCGTTGGCCAGCGCCTGGCAGGTGTTGGGGTTCTTCTGCACGAAGTCGACCGGCGCATAGAGGCAGGCGGCCGGCATCGGCCCGCCGAACACCTGCTGCGTGCCCTTGAGCGTGCGCGTGTCGCTGATGATCTTCACGTCGCCCTTCTGCTCGAGCATGGTCATCACCGGGTCGGTGTTGCTGATGGCGTCGATCTGGCCCGAGCGCAGCGCGGTGAGCGCGCCGGCCGCGACGCCCACGCCGATGTAGCTCACGTCGCTGGCCTTGAGGCCGCCGCGCGAGAGCACGAGGTTGGCCACCATGTTGGTCGACGAGCCCGGCGCCGAGACGCCGATCTTCTTGCCCTTGAGGTCGGCGATGCCGGCATAGCTCGACATGTTCTTGGTCGACACGCCCATCGCGATCTGCGGCGCGCGGCCCTGCAGCACGAAGGCCTGGAAGAACTGGTTCTTGGCCTGCAGGTTGATGGTGTGCTCGTAGGCACCCGAGCACACGTCGGCCGAGCCGCCGACCACCGCCTGCAAAGCACGCGCGCCGCCCGCGAAGTCGGAGATCTCGACGTCGAGCCCCTCGGCCTTGAAGTAGCCGAGCTGCTCGGAGATGGTGAGCGGCAGGTAATAGAACGCCGCCTTGCCGCCGACCGCGATCGAGATCTTGGTTTTCTCCAGCTTCGGCTGCGCAAACACCCGCGGCAACGCGATGGTGGCGGCGGCGATGGCCGAGGCGGAGATGAGGGTGCGGCGGTGAAGCATGGAACGTGGCCTGCGGCGGCTTGGGGTGGCTCTGGGATGCGTCGAAACTGAATCGAGCTTAGGGGCGCGCGCAGGGTCGCTGCATCGGGGTCATCCCGTGCGGGTTTTCACGTAAGCATGAAGGCCTCTCACAGAGTGAAAAAGGCCGGATTCGACCGCGCTATTTCGCGAGGAACAGGATCGCGATGTTGACCACGAACGCAGCCGCCCAGACCGCGCTGCGCAGCGCCGGAATGCCCTTGATGTAGAGCGCGAGATAGGCCACGCGCAGCAGCACGTAGGCGATCGCGAGGCGGTCGATCCACAGCTGCGCGGCGCCGAGCTGGTGCGCGATGAGCACCGCGCCGATGAAGAACGGCAGGCCTTCGAAGCTGTTGGCCTGCGCGGCATTGGCGCGCGCACGCCAGCCCGCCTGCTTCGCGGCCCAGTCGCGCGGCTGCGCGTTGTCGCTGGGCCGGAACGCGCCGGCCTTGGCGATCCAGGCCGCGAGGTACGGCAGGCCGCAGGCGATGAAGACGCACCAGTAGGCAACGGTGAGCAGCGACAGGGTCATGGGTGTCTCCGGAATCTCTTGGATGCGCCGCGCAGCGGCGGTGGCCGCCGCGGGATCAGCGCCGGTCGACCAGCGCGTGCGCGATGGTGCCGAGGTCCACGTACTCGAGCTCGCTGCCCGCGGGCACGCCGCGCGCGAGCCGCGTGACCGTGAGGCCGCGCTGGCGCAGCGCATCGCCGATGACGTGCGCCGTGGCCTCGCCCTCGGCCGTGAAGTTGGTCGCGAGGATCACCTCGGCCACGGTGCCGTCGAGCGCGCGCTCGAACAGCTTCTGCAGGCCGATGTCCTTGGGGCCGATGCCGTCGAGCGGGCTGAGCTTGCCCATCAGCACGAAGTAGTAGCCGCGGAAGGCGTTGGTGCGTTCGAGCGCGGCCTGGTCGGCCGGCGTCTCGACCACACAGAGCTTGGTCGCGTCGCGCCGCACGTCGAGGCAGACGTTGCACACCGGCATCTCGGTGAAGGTGTTGCAGCGCTCGCAATGGCGCACCTGCCCCGCCGCCTGCTGCAGGGCGCGCGCGAGCAGCTGCGCGCCCTCGCGGTCGTGCTGCAGCAGGTGGAAGGCCATGCGCGAGGCCGACTTGACGCCCACGCCCGGCAGGCGGCGCAGCGCATCGACGAGCGCGTCGAGGGAACCGGCGTCGGACACGTCAGCCTTGGTGGCGCAGCGGCATCAGAACGGCAGCTTCATGCCCGGGGGCAGGCCCGGCATGCCGGCGGTCAGCTTGCCCATCTTCTGCTCGCTGGTCTCCTCGGCCTTGCGCACGGCGGCATTGAAGGCGGCGGCCACGAGGTCCTCGAGCATGTCCTTGTCGTCGGCCAGCAGGCTCGGGTCGATGGTGATGCGCTTGACGTCGTGCTTGCAGGTCATCACGACCTTGACCAGGCCGGCGCCCGATTCGCCCTCGACCTCGATGTGGGCCAGTTCTTCCTGGGCCTTCTTGAGGTTGTCCTGCATTGCCTGCGCCTGCTTCATGAGGCCGGCCAGTTGTCCTTTGTTGAACATCGTTGGTCCTGTGGATCGGTTGGGTGGATGGGGAAGGATAAGAGATGGAAGCGCAGATGGCGGCGAAGCCTCGCCGCCGCAAGGGCCACGGCCGATTGTCGCCGCTGCGCGTGGCCCGCTGCGCTCAGGCCGGTTTGAGCGAGCCCGGGACGATCCTCGCGTCGAAGTCGCGCATCAGGGCCTGGATCTCGGGATCGCTGCGGATCGCCTCCTCGGCGATGCGCTGGCGCTCGTCGGCGGCGGCCTTGTTGCGGCGGGCCGGGCTGTCGACCACGCCGCCGACCTCGATCGCGAGCTTGACCTCGTGGCCGATCGCGGCCAGCGCGGCGATCAGCTTCTCGCGGCTCGAGGGCTGGTTGAGCGATTCGCGCTCGATGCGCAGCAGCCACTGGTCGGTATCGCGTGCCACCAATTGCGACTGCAGCGCCAGTTCGCGCGTGAGCGCGGCGATGCTCTCGGCCGCGATCAACTGCGTGACGGTGGCGAACCAGAAGT
>NZ_JBZAYE010000407.1:0-6786 GCF_058244205.1 Variovorax sp. 20P10.2.4 | reverse complement strand
CTGGCCGAACAGGTAGTAGCCGGCGGTCTCGTCCGCCGGGTCGACATCGGGTTCTCGCGTATAGCTGCCGTCGTGCGCGGCCGCCATGGCCAGCTGCACCACGGCCTGCGCCACGTCGCGCTCGGAGCGCCGACTCTGGCGCGCCACCTGCTCCATCGCATGCGTGATCTGCTGGCGCGTGGGCTCGCTCTCGGCCGCGAAGCTCGGCAGCTCGCGCAGCACGCGCAGCGAACGGCTCACGGGCTCGATCAGGTCGTTCCACTCCACCTGGCCGACCATGCGCAGCGTGGTGATGATGTTGCCGACCGTCAGGTTGGCGGCCACCTGCGCGTCCTGCGCATCGCGGATCAGCGCCGCGCCGTTCGGGCAGTGCAGCTCGGTCCAGCGCACCAGCGCGGGCATGTTCTCGCCATGCTCGCCCGGCAGGCGCTGCCACAGCTGCGTGAGGTAGCTGTGCTGCAGGCCGTGGCTGTGCAGCGCGCGGAACAGCACGTCGAGGTCGGCCGCGTCGAGCCGCGCGGCCGCGTCCCAGGCCGCGTGCGCGATCTCGCCCGCCACCTTGTGCTCGGCGATGCTCTCGGCCACGCGGCGCAGGTTCTCGAGCAGCACCACGCGCAAGGTGGTGGGCAGCGCCCAGAGTTCGCCCAGCGTGAGTTCGTCGACGTCCTGGTAGGCATCGAGGAAGGCGGTGAACAGCGCCTGGTTGAGCACGCTGTCGGTGTGGGCCACGTAGGCCCAGGCGATGCCGTAGACGCGCGGCAGGCCGGCCAGCGGCGCGCGCGCGAGCTTGGGCAGGCGTGCGTAGTAGCTGCGCGGCACGCCGTCCTGGATCTGCTGCAGCTGGGCCTCGACCAGGTGGAAGTTGTCGAGCAGCCATTCCGCGGCCGGCGACACGTAGCGCCCGCTCTGCGAGATCAGCGCGATGTAGTCGAAGGCGCTGCGCAGCGACTCGAGGTTCTCGTGCACGCGCGGGAAGAACGGCGCGCGCTCGCGCGCGTGGCGCGCGCGGTCGTCGTCCGCCACCACCGCCTGCGCGCGCGCGAGGCTGCGCCCGTGCTGTTCGAAACGCTGGGCACCGAACAGCTCCGCGCGGATCGGTGGCGCCACCGGATCGTGCGGGTGCAGCAGCAGGTTGCGCGCATAGGCGCTCAGTCCGTCGAGCCTGTGGACGATGGCCGCGGCGCTCAAGCCGCGAGAAACAGGCCGATGGCCAGCACCACGGCGGCGCATGCCAGGGTGACGATGCGGCCGGCCGCGAGCGCGTGCAGCTGCTGCAGGCGGCCGCGCAGCGAGGACCAGCGGCCGTGCGCGCGCGCGCAATGGCGCATGTGGGAGGCGAGGGAATCGACGTCGCTGCCGATAAGGTCGGCGTGCGAAGGGATGGACGAGAGGGGGGCTGACATGGCTACGGCTCCTTGTGACGGATCAAGAGCTGCCGCGCGATCGCGAGAACTGTGAACGTCTGCCGACCGTACTCTCTTTCGGCCACCCGTGCTCGTTTCATCGGCCCGCGCGCGAGAAAGGCCTGTTGGCCTACAAGGCGGCGCGCGATGCGACTGCACGGCTGCGACGCGCACGAAAGTCGAGCCCTTGGGAGCAAACAGGCGTAGCGTGGGCCCGCTGCCCGGCGCAGCGGACACCCGAACCGGATGCACCGCTCGACGCCATGGCTTGCAATGAAAGCGTTCCCATGAAAAAGCCCCTCCCCGTCCTTCCCGCCGCCGTGGAGCCGCCGGTCGTCGCGTCCGCGCCCCCCGAGATGGGATCGCTGCGCGCCGCCCTGATCCTCGCCGGCGTGCTCTACGTCGCCGTGCTGCTCGTGCTCTGGGCGATCGATGCGTATTTCTAGGCATCGAAGCCGCTGCCGCGGCCACGCTATGCGAGTTGGCGCACAGACAACGGCGCGTCGTGAGGGCTAGAACCGGGTGTCGCGCATTCGCGCAGCAGCTCGGCTCGGCATCCCATGATCCCCACCCCCTTCGTTCCCCGCTTCCGCGGCGCCGCGCGGAACTCGGCGAACCCGCCGCCACCGCCCCCGGGCTGCGATGCCTTCGAGCACCGCATGGCGCTGCTGCAGGCCCTCAATGTCCGGCTGCGCTCGGCCGTGCGCACGGGTTCGGCGGAGGCGACGGCCGCGAGCGCCTGTCGCCTCCAGCAGGTGGTGCTGGAGTGCTCGGTGGACCTCGATGTGCTGCATCGCGGCCTGCGAGCGGAAAGCGCGCGCGGGCGTTGGCTCGAGGAAAAGACATGCAGCCACCGGCAGTTCGGTGCGCCAGCGAACGGACAGGCGCGCATCGATGGCGCACGCTGAAGTCCCACCTGCCCGGAACGCTCCATGACACTGGCCCACGACATCGCCGCACTCGAACAGCGCATCGCGCAGGAGGAAGAAAAGCGCGACGCGTGGCGCGCCGTCGGCGCCAACGAGAAGTACATGGAGGCCTACGGCATGGTCGAGGCCCTGGAACTGCAACTCGAACGGAAACTGCTGCAATCCGGCAGCTACAAGGAATGAGCATGCCGATGACCCAGACCCCCGGGTGGCCGCAGCTGCGGCCACCGGCGCTAGCGAAGTTCTCGACCGGCGACGAAATGGACATCCAGTTGCTGGTTCGCCTGGGCCGCATGATGCCGCCCCGGATGCTGGCCCTGTCGGCGGATATCGCCGCGGCCCGGCGGCTGGTCGGGGCCGGAATGATCGAGGTCACGGGCCAGCTCCGGTCCGAAAAGCGGATACCGGCCATGTATGCCGTCTACGTGCGCCAGATCACGCCGGCGGGGTTGTCGGCCATCGCGGCCGAGAAGGATCGGGCCCGCGGCCCGTCGGGGTTCGGCCTGTGACGACGCGGCGCGCTGCCCGCGGGAGCTAGCACGATGTCCGACGCCCCTTTCTTCCACGATGCCTCGAACGCGGTGCGCTTCTTCGTGACGGTCGACGGCCGCTCGGTCGACGCCAGCATCGGCAAGACGACCCTGCACTACCACTTCCGCACCGCCGACAACGCCGATCCGCTCGAGACCTATGCTTCGCATGCCGAGGAGATCGATGCCGCCGTGCGGCGCCGGCTGGCCCAGGGATCGACGCCGCCCGTGATGCTGCGGGAGCACGACCTGCGAAGCACGGGTTAGCGGCGCGAGCCCTCAGGGAATCAGTTCCGAATAGCTGCGCCGGTGGGCCCGGTAGCAATCGCACGCGGCCTGCTCCAGGCCCGCGCGGTCGGTGATCGTGATCACGCCGCGCCGGTAGTCGATCAGATGCCGCGCATGCAGCGCGGTGGCGGCGTTGGTGATGCCGACCCTGCGCACGCCCAGCATGTGGCCCAGCGCTTCATGGGTCAGCGCGAGCTGCGTGGAATGCGCGCAATCCTGCGTGGTCAGCAGCCAGCGCGCCAGCCGCTGCTCGATCGCATGGAAGCGGTGGCACGGGCCCGAGCGGCCGAACTCGGTCAGCAGCACGCACACGTAGCGATGCAGTACGCGCGCGAGCGGCGTGCTGCGCGACAGCTCCCTGGCGAAGGCATGCGCCGTCAGGCGCCACGCCAGGCCCGGGCCCTGCACCAGCGCGCGCAGCGGCGCACGCTGCACGCCCAGCGACAGCTCCCAGCCCAGCGCGCCTTCGTTGCCCACCATGCCCGCCTGCAGGCCATCGTGGCCGTCGGCGGTGGACACCAGCGAGACGAAGGCACTGGTGGGGAAATGGATGTGATCGATGACGTCGCCCGGCTCGTAGAGGACCTGGGACGGCGCGAGCGGCACGCTGTCGCAGCGTTCGAGCAGGTGCGCCCTGTCGCCCGGCGGGAGTGCCTCGAGCAGGCGATTGAGCACGGGGCGGGTCGGGTCTGGTGTCACTGAGCCGCCTGTAGCGAAGTGCCGCGCGGGAATGCGCGAGCGAGCGCATTCTGTCCGAGGGCCGCGGCCGCGTCTGTGCGAAGGCGCACACGAGCGCAGTGCGCGTCCGCGCGCTCAGGTCGCCAGGCGGCGCGGCAGCAGGCGATCGGTCTCGCGCTTCACGACCTCGTAGCACTCGCACACCTGCCGCTCCAGGCCCGGGCGGTCGAGCACCGTGATGCGGCCCCGCGCGTACCTGATCAGCTTCAGGCGCTGCAGCTTGCCGGCCGCTTCGGTGACCCCCTCGCGCCGCACGCCGAGCATGTTGGCGATCAGCTCCTGGGTCATCACCAGTTCGTTGCCGGGCAGCCGGTCGAGGCTCAGCAGCAGCCAGCGGCACAGTTGCTGCTCGAGCGAATGGTGCCGGTTGCACACCGCCGTCTGCGACATCTGCGTGATCAACGATTGCGTGTAGCGCAGCAGCAGGTGAAGCAGCGGACCGCCCTGTTCCGTCAGCGCGCGGACATGGCTCGCGCCCAGCCGCAGGGCGTGGCCCGCGCTCTGCACCACCGCGCGGTTGGGCGTGCTGCCGCCGCCCATCAGCAGCGACACGCCCACCATTCCTTCGAGGCCGACGACGGCGATCTCGGCCGACTGCCCGTTCTCCAGCACGTACAGCAGCGAGATGATGCAGTCGATCGGAAAGAAGACATGCTGCTGCACGACACCCGATTCGTAGAGCACCTCTCCCAGCCGCAGCGGCACGCGCTCGAGAAAGGGCTCCATCCGGGCCATCACCTCGGCGGGAATGGCCTCGAGCAGGCCGTTGCGGGGGGCAACCGCATTCAATGAAGACGAACGCGGCGACGATGCCATGGCGGAGCGCTTCCAAAGTTCGCATCATTCTGCGCCAGGGCGACCGGTGTCTGTGCGGCAGCGCACCAACCGGCGGTCCGCCCGGCATCCCGCCCCTGCCCATCTCCTGCGTCGCGATGCGTCGAACACCTACGGCACCCGGACGGGCCCGCTCGACAGACTCGTTGCCTGCTTCGGCAGTGGTCGAACAACCTTCAGGAGGCCCTATGGCAGACGATCCCACAACGCTTCGCGACGCGGTGAAGGCCGCCGGGAGGCTGCAATGAGCCGGCTGCGCCGCATCGCGGTGTTCGTCGAGGAAGTGGAGCCGGGTCATTTCCACTGGGTGCTGCACGAGCAGGGCGACGACGCCTCCGAGTGGGTGGAGCTGTCGGCCAGCCCCATGGCCTACGACCTGTGGCTCGACGCCTTCGAGGACGGATGCGCCGAACTCAAGCGCATGGTCCGCGACGAGAACATCGGGCCGCGCACTCCCGGCGAGGACGAGGATGCACCGCCCGTCGGCCCGTTGGCCGACACGGACTGAGCTTCAAGCGACAGCGGCGGCGCCCGAGGGCCCGCCCGCCGCTTCGGCCAGGCGCTGCGCCACCGCATGGAGCAGCGCGGTGGCGAAGCCGCCTTCCGCGCGCGCATCGGTGCGCGCGCTGGTCACGACGCGCGGCAGCGCACTCCACGCGATCGAGCATCCGGCATCCGCCAGTGCCCGCACCAGCGCGACGTCCTCGCTGCAGGCCAGATGCCGGAAGCCGCCGGCCCGGCGGTAGGCCGCGGCCGAGACGCCCAGGTTGGCGCCATGCACGTGGCGATGGCCCTCGCGATCGGCGTAGGTCGCGCCGAAATGCGCTGCGAGCAGACCGGCGTTGCCGCCATGGGGCGACCAGTCGGCCACCGAGACCGTGCCGCAGACCACCTCGGTCTGCAGCGCCAGTTGCGCGGCCAGCCAATCCTCGGACACCAGCGTGTCGGCATCGGTGAATGCGAGCCAGCGCGCGCCGCGCGCCAGCAATGCCTCGGCACCGACGGCGCGCGCCATGCCCACGTTGCGCGCGCGGATCGTCACCGTCAGCGCATCGCAGCAGGCGGCCACCACGCCGGTCGCGTCGGTGCAGGCGTCGAGCACCACGATGGTCTCGACCTTTTCGCCCGCCAGCGCGGGATGCAGCGACGCACGGCGCGTCGCCGCGAGGCAGGCGCGGATCGTCGCCTCCTCGTCGTGGGCGGGGACGACGATGCCGATCATGTCGCACCTCGCGCGGCGACGGCATGGTGGATCGGTGTGGCGGGCGACCGCGCGTTCTTCGGTGGCTGGGTCATGGCGGTGTTCCCGTGCGGGGTGAATGTGGACGCTGCAAGCTAGCCCGTCCGTTCACCGCCCCTTGTAGGACACGCCGCTTCGCTGGCGTCATTGCACCGGCGGCCGGCAGCGCCCGGCGCGTCGCTCAGTTCGTCTGCGACAACTGATCGAGGATCGCCGGATTCTCGAGCGTGGACGTGTCCTGCGTGATCGCCTCGCCCTTGGCGATGCTGCGCAGCAGCCGCCGCATGATCTTGCCGCTGCGCGTCTTGGGCAGGTTGTCGCCGAAGCGGATGTCCTTGGGCTTGGCGATCGGCCCGATCTCCTTGGCCACCCAGTTGCGCAACTCGGTGGCGATCTGCTTGGCCTCCTCGCCGGTCGGCCGCGCGCGCTTGAGCACCACGAAGGCGCAGATCGCCTCGCCCGTCAGGTCGTCGGGGCGCCCCACCACCGCGGCCTCGGCCACGAGGTCGGTCTTGGACACCAGCGCCGACTCGATCTCCATCGTTCCCAGCCGGTGGCCCGAGACATTGAGCACGTCGTCGATGCGGCCCGTGATGCGGAAGTAGCCGCGGTCCGCACCGGACCCGGAGGGTCCGCCAGCGGACTGCACGGCACCGTCGCCCGCCAGATAGATCGTGCCGCCCATCTCCTCGGGGAAGTAGCTCTTCTTGAAGCGCTCGGGATCGTTCCAGATGGTGCGGATCATCGAGGGCCAGGGCCGCTTGATCACCAGCATGCCGCCCGCGCCATTGGGCAGGTCCTTGCCGGTCTCGTCCACGATCGCG
>NZ_JBZAYE010000406.1:0-6795 GCF_058244205.1 Variovorax sp. 20P10.2.4 | reverse complement strand
CCGCGCCGGTTGCGCACGAACAGCGGCACGCCCACCTGCTCCTCGAGCCGGCGTATCGAGGCCGACAGCGGCGGCTGCGCCATGTGCAGCCGTTCGGCCGCGCGGTGGAAGTTGAGGGTCTCGGCAAGGGCCACGAAGTGGCGCAGCTGGCGGGTGTCCATGATCTGTAAACGGTATCACAGAGCAGGTAATTGATATTGGACGGCATCCAGTCCCCTTCGCAGAATCGGCGCAGGAGACAAACAGACGATGCTTCCCCTGCAGGGCGTGAAGGTGCTCGACCTCTCGAGCGTGGTGTTCGGACCCTTGGCCAGCCAGACGCTGGCCGACTACGGCGCCGAGGTGATCAAGGTCGAGCCGCCCGAGGGCGATTCCACGCGCCACACCGGCCCCGCGGCCGAGCCCGGCATGGCGGCCGTGTTCCTCGGCAGCAACCGCAGCAAGAAGAGCGTGGCGCTCGACCTCAAGCAGAGCGCCGCGCGCGAGGCGCTGATGGCGCTGGTGGCGCAGGCCGACGTGTTCATGCACAGCATGCGGCCGCAGAAGCTCGGCGGCCTCGGCATCGATCCGCAGACGCTCATCGAGCGCTTTCCGCGGCTGGTCTACGCGGGCCTGCACGGCTTCTCGCAGCACGGTCCCTACGCGGGCCGGCCGGCCTACGACGACGTGATCCAGGGCATGTCGGGCCTGGCCTCGCTGATGCAGATGCAGTCGGGCGAGGCGCGCTACCTGCCCACCATCGCGGCCGACAAGACCTGCGCGCTGGTCGCGGCCCAGGCCATCCTGGCCGCGCTGTTCCGGCGCGAGCGCACGGGGCAGGGCGGCTTCGTCGAGATCCCGATGTTCGAGACCATGGTGTCCTTCAACCTCGTGGAGCACCTCTACGGCAACCACTTCGAACCGCCGCTGGCCGAGGCCGGCTATCCGCGCGTGCTCACGCCCTGGCGCCGCCCGTGGCGCACCGCCGACGGCCACATCTGCATGATGCCGTACACCTCGCTGCACTGGCGCCGCTTCTTCGCCGAGGTGGACGAGCCCGCGCTGGCCGACGATCCGCGCTTCGCCGATATCGCCGCGCGCACGCAGCACATCGGCGAACTGCTCGCGCTGGCCGGCGGCTTCGTCGCGCGCGGCAGCACCGCGCACTGGCTCGCCACCTGCGAGCGGCTCGAGATCCCGGCCGCGCCGGTCAGCCGGCTCGAGGACCTGCCGCGCGACCCGCACCTGGCGGCCACCGGCTTCTTCGCCGAGCTCGACGACCCGCGCATGGGCCGGCTGCGCTTTCCGGGCGTGCCGGTGCGCTTCGACGGCGAGCGTGCGCCCGTGCGCATGCCGCCGCGCCTGGGCGAGCACACGCGCGAAAGCCTGGTGGCGGCCGGCGTGCCGGGCGCGCACGTCGATGCGCTGATCGCCGACGGCGCCGCCATCGTCCCTTCCGCCTGAACAACGCAACGCAGCGAGACCCGCATGAACGACAAGACCCCCACCTTGCCCCGCCTCACCGCCGAAGACGCCGCGCTGCCGCGCCTCGGCCAGGGCTTCGTCTGGCAGGACCTGGCGCCGGGCCAGCGCCTGCGCACCTTCCGCCGCACCATCACCGAGGCCGACCTCGTCGCCTTCATCGGCGTGACCGGCATGGTCGAGGCGATCTTCATCGACGCCGACTACGAGGCCGGCGCGATCGCCGGCCGCCCGGTGCCGGCCGCGCTGACCTACACGCTGATCGAGGGCTTCATCCTGCAGACCATGATCCAGGGCACCGGCCTCGCGATGCTCGAGCTGGTGCAGAAGATCCATGCGCCGGTGCGCGTGGGCGACCGCATCGAGGCGGTGGTCGAGGTCACCGGCATCCGGCCGACCTCGAAGGGCGGCCGCGCCATCGTCGACTCGCGCATCACCGTCTTCAACCAGCACGGCCAGTGCGTCATGCACTACGACGCGCGCCGGCTGCTCGCGGGCCGCGACCCGTCCTGAGCCCGCGCGGGGCGAGCGCCCGCAGAGCGCGATCCCGCCGCACCACCCGTTCCCAGTTCCAACGACACATCGGAGACAAGCCCATGCATTCCAGAACCCCTGGCGCCGCGCGCCCGCCCCAGCGGCGATCGCTGCTGCTCGCCACCGCGGCCGCCATCCTCGCCGCGTCGGCGGCTCCCGCCTTCGCGCAGGGCGGCAGCTACCCGAGCAAGCCGATCACCATGGTCGTGCCCTTCCCGCCGGGCGGCCCCACCGACCTGGTGGCGCGCGTGCTCGCGCAGAAGCTCTCGGAGCAGCTGGGCCAGAACGTGCTGGTCGACAACCGCGGCGGCGCCAACGGCAACATCGGCGCGCAGCTGGTGGCGAAGGCACCGGCCGACGGCTACACGCTGCTCTACAACACCTCCTCGATCGCGCTGAGCCCGGCGCTCTACAAGAGCGTGTCGTACGACGTGCAGAAGGACTTCGCACCGGTCGCGCTGGTGGCCGTGGTGCCGCTCGCGCTGGTCACCCATCCCTCGGTGCCGGCCAGCAACGTCAAGGAGTTCGTGGCCTATGCCAAGGCCCATCCCGGCAAGCTCTCGTACGGCTCCGCGGGCAACGGCAACGTCACGCACCTGGGCGCCTTCCAGTTCGTGCAGGCCAACGGCATCGATGCCGCGCACGTGCCCTACAAGGGCAGCGCGCCGGCCGACGTCGACCTGGTCGGCGGCCAGATCCAGTTCATGACCGACACCGTCAACTCGGTGATGGCCTTCGTGCGCGACAAGCGCATGAAGATGCTCGCCGTGACCACGGCCAGGCGCATGTCGCTGTTCCCCGATGTGCCCACCCTGGCCGAGTCGGGCATGCCGGGCTTCGAGGTCGGCGCCTGGCAGGGCGTGATGGTGCCCGCGGGCACGCCGGCGCCGGTGGTCGATCGGCTCAATGCCGAGATCGTCAAGGCGCTGAAGGCGAGCGACGTGCGCGAACGGCTCGCGCTGCAGGGCGCCGAGCCGCTGGGCTCGACCCCCGCCGAGTACGGCGCCTACGTGCGCAAGGAACTCGCGCGCTGGGCCGGCGTGGTCAAGGCCACGGGCGTGACGCTCGATTGACCGGAGAGGCCCCATGACCACCACACCACGCAAGACCCGCGGCACGCGCCGCCGCGCCTTCGGCATCGCGCCCGCGCTGCTGCTCGGATGGGGCCTGCTGGGCAGCGCCGCCCCGGCCGCCGCGCAGGACTTTCCGTCGAAGCCGATCAAGTTCGTCGTGCCCTTCCCGCCGGGCAGCGGCACCGACACCTCGGCGCGCTATTTCGCGCGCAAGCTCAACGAACTCACGGGCCAGCCCGTGGTGGTCGAGAACAAGCCCGGCGCCAACGGCTTCATCGCCGTGAAGGCCGTGCTCGCGGCGCCGGCCGACGGCTACACCGTGTTCGTGGGCAGCAACTCCACGCTCGCGGTCAACGTCGCGCTGTTCAGGCAGTTGCCCTACGACCCCGTTGCCGACCTCGCACCGCTCACGATGATGATGCGTTCGCCCGCGCTGGTCGTGGTGCCCGGCAACTCCGAATACAAGACGCTGCCGGCCTTGATCGCGGGCGCCAAGGCCAAGCCTAGCGTGCTCAACTACGGCGCGGGCTCGGCCGGCTACCAGCTGATGTCGGAACTCTTCAACGACGCCGCCAGGGTGCAGACCGCGCACGTGCCCTTCAAGGGCGCGGCCGAGGCCGTGATCGCGGTGGTCTCGGGCACGGTGAACTTCGCCTTCGCCGAGATCACCAGCGTGCAGGAGCTCGCGCGCTCGGGCAAGGTGCATGCGCTGGCCGTGGCCTCCGACCGGCGCGTGCCCGCGCTGCCCGAGGTGCCCACGGCGGCCGAGGCCGGCCTGCTGGGCTTCACGGCCTACACCTGGGTGGCCGGCATGGTGTCGGCGAAGACACCGAAGGCCGAGACCGAGAAGCTCGCCGCGCTGCTCACGAAGATCGAGAAGATGCCCGAGACGCGCGAGTTCTACGAACGCATCGGCGCCGAGGTGATGCAGGGCGGCCCCGAGGAGATGCGCAACTTCCAGAACGCCGAGATCCAGCTCTGGAAGCGCATTGCGGTGACGGCCCGTGTCGAGCAGCAGTGAGATGAAGAAGCCCGCTGCCGATGCGCCCGTGCCCGGCGCGCTCTCGCACATCCGCGTGCTCGATCTCTCGCGCGTGCTGGCCGGCCCCTGGGCCAGCCAGACGCTGGGCGACCTGGGCGCGGAAGTCATCAAGGTCGAGCGCCCCGGCCGCGGCGACGACACCCGCCTGTGGGGCCCGCCCTTCCTCAAGGACCGCGAGGGCGCGGACACGCGCGACTCGGCCTACTACCTGTGCGCCAACCGCAACAAGAAGTCGGTGGCCATCGACTTCACCACCGCCGCCGGCCAGGCGCTGGTGCGCGATCTCGCCAGGCGCTGCGACGTGCTGATCGAGAACTTCAAGGTCGGCAGCCTCGCGCAGTACGGCCTCGACCATGCTTCGCTGCTCGCGCTCAATCCGCGGCTGGTGTATTGCTCGATCACCGGCTTCGGCCAGACCGGCCCCTATGCCGAGCGCGCCGGCTACGACTTCCTGATGCAGGGCATGGGCGGCCTCATGAGCATCACCGGCCGCGCCGACGGCGAGGAGGGCGCCGGCCCGGTCAAGGTGGGCGTGGCGCTGACCGACATCCTCACCGGCCTGTACGCGAGCACCGCCATCCTGGCCGCGCTGCAGTCGCGCGACCTCAGCGGCGTGGGTCAGCACATCGACCTCGCGCTGCTCGACGTGCAGGTGGCCTGCCTCGCCAACCAGGGCATGAACCACCTGTACGGCGGACAACCGAAGCGCATGGGCAATGCGCATCCCAACACCGTGCCCTACCAGGACTTTCCCACGGCCGACGGCCACATGATCCTGGCCATCGGCAACGACGGCCAGTTCGCGAGCTTCTGCCGCGCCGTCGGCCAGGCCGGGTGGGCGAGCGATGCGCGCTTCGCCACCAACGCCGACCGCATCGCGAACCGCAGCGCGCTGATCGCGCTGATGCGCGAGATCACGGCCACGCGCGGCACCGCCGAATGGATCGCGCTGTTCGAGCGCGTGGGCGTGCCCTGCGGTCCCATCAACACCATCGCCGACGTGTTCGAGGACCCGCAGGTGAAGGCGCGCGGCACGCAGATCCGCATGGCCCATCCGGTGGCGGGCGAGATCCCGCTGGTGGCCAGTCCGCTGCGGCTGTCGCAGACCCCCGTGCAGTACCGGCGCGCGCCGCCCACGCTCGGGCAGGACACGCGCGAGGTGCTGGGCGATCTGATGGGCCTGTCGGCGCAGCAGATCGGCGACTTGACGACACAAGGAGTGATTGCATGAGTGGAGCCCTGAGCTCGCTGTCGATGACGGCGATTCCACCCGAGGACGAGGCGCTGCGCGCGCCCGTGCGGGCCTTCCTGGCCGAGGCGTTGAAGGACGTGCCGGCGCCAGTGCGCGCGCGCTCCTGGTCGGGCTACGACGGCGCCTTCAGTCGCGCGCTCGGCGCCAGGGGCTGGCTCGGCATCACCTTGCCGACCGAATACGGCGGTGGCGGCCGCAGCGCCTTCGCGCGCTACGTGCTGGTGGAGGAGTTCCTCAACTTCGGCGCGCCCGTCGGCTCGCACTGGATCGCCGACCGCCAGAGCGGCCCGCTGATCCTCAAGTACGGCACCGAGGCGCAGAAGCGCTTCCACCTGCCGCGCATCTGCCGCGGCGAATCCTTCTTCTGCATCGGCATGAGCGAGCCCAACGCCGGCTCCGACCTTGCGAGCGTGCGCACGCGCGCCGTGAAGGGCGCCGACGGCTGGACGCTCAACGGCCAGAAGATCTGGACCACCAATGCGCATCACTGCCAGTACATGATCGCGCTGGTGCGCACCTCGGGCGAGCCCGAGGACCGGCACAAGGGGCTGTCGCAGCTCATCGTCGACCTCTCGCTGCCCGGCGTCACCGTGCGGCCGATCGAGGACCTCTCGGGCGACTCGCATTTCTGCGAGGTCTTCTTCGACAACGTGCGGCTGCCCGCCGATGCGCTCATCGGCGCGGAGGGCCACGGCTGGGAGCAGGTCACGGCCGAGCTGGCCTTCGAGCGCAGCGGCCCCGAGCGCCTGTTCTCGAGCATCGTGCTGTTCGACGAATGGCTGGCCTTCGTGCGCACCGAGGCCGGCCGCACGCCTTCGGCCGTGCGGCTCGCGGGTCGCATCATGGGCCAGCTCGCGCCGCTGCGCGCCATGTCGCTCGCCGTCACGCAGAAGGTGGCCGAGGGCGGCAGCCCGGTGGTCGAGGCCGCGCTGGTCAAGGACCTGGGCACCGGCGTCGAGCAACTGATCCCGGCCGCCATCGCCGACGACCTCTACGGCCGCGCCGACGGCACGCCCGTGCCGCTCGAGCTGCTGCTCACCCTCGAATACGTGACCCAGGTCGCGCCCTCGTTCTCGTTGCGTGGCGGCACGCGCGACATCCTGCGCGGAATGATCGCGCGCGGCCTCGGCCTGCGCTGAGCCCGCGGCGCCCACAAGGAAGCAAAACATGGAAGACATCTACGCCGACGCCCTGCGCGGGCTGCTCGAGGACTGCTGCACCCTGCGCCATGTGCGCGAGATCGAGGCCGGCGGCCCGGCGGGCGCGCTGTGGGAAGCGATCGAAGGCTCGGGCTTCGCCAATGCGCTGCTGCCCGAATCGGTGGACGACGGCGCGGGCCTGACCCCGGCCGACGCCTTCGCGCTGCTCGAACTCTGCGGCCGCTTCGCCGTGCCCGTGCCGCTGGCCGAAACCATGACCGCGCGCGCCCTGCT
>NZ_JBZAYE010000405.1:0-6817 GCF_058244205.1 Variovorax sp. 20P10.2.4 | reverse complement strand
CGCTTCGGCCAGCCACCAGGCGGTGGAGGTCTTGCCGTTGGTGCCGGTCACGGCCAGCAGGTCGAGCCGGGCCGAGGGATGGTCGTAGAAGGCCGCGGCGATCGGGCCGGTGGCGGCCTTGAGGCCGGGGTAGCTGACGATGCGCTCGTCGCCATCGAAGCCGAAGGCCTCGACGCCCTCGTGCTCGACCAGGCAGGCCGACGCGCCCTGCGCCAGTGCCGCCGCCACGTGCTTGCGGCCGTCGGTCGCGGCGCCGGGCCAGGCGACGAACACGTCGCCCGCGGCCACCGCACGGCTGTCGGCATGCAGCGCGCCCTGCGGCGCCCGCTCCTTGAGCCAGGCCGCGGCCAGTGGGGGGGAAGTGAAGGTCAGCATGCTCAGAAGCTCTCGTCCACGCCCTGCGTCATCACCAGGGGCTTGACCGCCAGGTCGGGCGGCACGTTCATCATGCGCAGCGTCTGCTGCACGACCTCGCTGAACACGGGCGCCGCGGCCAGGCCGCCGAAGTACTGGCCGTCGCTGGGCTCGTCGATCATCACCGCGACGATGATGCGCGGCTTCTCGATCGGCGCCATGCCGGTGAACCAGGCGCGGTACTTGTTGCTCGCATAGCCCTTGCCGACCTGCTTGTGGGCCGTGCCCGACTTGCCGCCGACCGAGTAGCCGATGGTCTGCGCGCGCGTGCCGGTGCCGCCCGGGCCCGCGGCCATCTGCAGCATCTTGCGCACCGCGAGCGCGTTCGACGGCGAGAAGACGCGCACGCCGGCCGGCGGCTCGGTGTTCTTGAGGATCGTCGCCGGAATGATCGCGCCATCGTGCGCGAACGCGGTGTACGAATGTGCCATTTGAAACAGCGAGGCCGACAGGCCGTAGCCGTAGGCCATGGTGGCCTGCTCGACCGGCTTCCAGGTCTTCCAGGGCCGCAGCCGGCCGGTGACCGCGCCGGGGAACTGGATCTGCGGCTTCTGGCCGTAGCCGAGCGCGGTGTAGGTGTCCCACATCTCGTGCGGGGTCATCTTCTGCGCGATCTTGAGCGCGCCGACGTTGCTCGACTTCTGGATCACGCCCTCGACCGTCAGCGTGCCGTAGTTGTGGGTATCGCTGATGGTGAAGCCGCCGAGCTGGTAGCGCCCGGGCGAGGTCTCGATCAGCGACGAGGGCTTGACCCGGCCGGCCTCCAGCGCCATCGCCACGGTGATCGGCTTCATGGTCGAGCCGGGCTCGAAGGTGTCGGTCATCGCGCGGTTGCGCAGCTGCTCGCCCGTGAGGTTCTGGCGCTTGTCGGGCACGTAGCTCGGGTAGTTGGCCAGCGCCAGCACCTCGCCGGTGACGGCGTCGAGCACCACCACGCTGCCGGCCTTGGCCTTGCGCGCGGTCACGGCGTCGCGCAGCTTCTGGTAGGCGAAGAACTGCACCTTGCTGTCGACGCTGAGCTGGATGTCCTTGCCGTCGAGCGGCGGCACCTGCTCGCCCACGCCCTCGACCACGCGGCCCAGGCGGTCCTTGATCACGCGGCGCGAGCCGGCCTTGCCGGCCAGGTCCTTGTCGAACGCGAGCTCGATGCCTTCCTGGCCGCTGTCCTCGACGTTGGTGAAGCCCACCACGTGCGCGGCGGCCTCGCCCTCGGGGTACTGGCGCTTGTATTCCTTGCGCTGGTAGATGCCCTTGAGGTTCATCGCGGCGATCTGCTTGGCGATCGGCTCGTCGACCTGGCGCTTGATCCAGACGAAGGTCTTGTCCTCGTCCTCGAGCTTCTTGTCGAAGTCCTTCTGCGGCATCTCGAGCAGCTTGGCGACCTGCTTGAGCTTGGCGCGCACCTCGGGATCGTCGCGCTCCACGTCCTCGGGAATGGCCCAGATGCTGGGCGCCACCACGCTCGACGCGAGGATCAGGCCGTTGCGGTCGAGGATGCGGCCGCGATTGGCCGGCAGCTCGAGCGTGCGCGCGAAGCGCACCTCGCCCTGGCGCTGGAAGAAGCTGTTGCCGAACACCTGCACGTAGGCCGCGCGGCCCGCGAGCACGACGAAGCCCAGCGCGATGCCGCCGACGATGAACTTGCTGCGCCAGACCGGCGTCTTGCTCGCCAGCAGGGGGCTGGTGGTGTAGCGCACGCTGCGGCGGGTCATCGCTGCCCCCTTGCGGCTGCTGCGGCGGCCGGCTTGTTGGCAGGCGGTGCAGGCGGCGGCGCGACCACGGCCGGGATCACGCTGCCGTCGGGACGCACGTACTGCGTGATGGCCGGCGAGGTGGTGCGCATCTGCAGCTGCTCTTTCGCGAGCTTCTCCACGCGCAGCGGCGTGGCCTGCGCGCGCTTCTCGACCTGCAGCCGGTCGTGGTCGAGCTCGAGCCGGCGCGTCTCCTGCATCGTGCGGTCGAGCTCGGTGTAGAGCTGGCGCGAGAGGTATTGCGTGTGCACGAGGTAGAGCGCCGTGGCGATCACGGACAGCAGCAGCAGCAGGTTCAGGCGTGCCATCTCAGCGGCCTCCCCGTTCGCCGCGCAGGGCGGCCGCAGAAGGCACGAAGCCGCCCGTGGTGCGGCGGCTGGAAATCGTGCGGGCGGGACCGTGGACGCGAGGTCGTGTCATGGCGTCTCCGTTCGTTCGGCCACGCGCAGGATCGCGCTGCGCGAGCGCGGGTTGCCGTTGACCTCGGCCTCGGAGGGCTTGATGCGCTCGAGCGCGCGCAGCCGCATCGCCTTCGGCGCCGCGAACGGCGCACGGCGGTCGTAGACCTCCTTCGAGTGCTTCGCGATGAACTGCTTCACGATCCGGTCTTCGAGCGAATGGAAACTGATCACCGCGAGCCGGCCGCCGGGTTGCAGCACCGACAGGCTCGCCTCTAGCGCCTGTTGCAGCTCTTCAAGCTCGGCGTTGATGAAAATCCGAAGAGCCTGAAATGTGCGCGTTGCAGGGTTCTGGCCCGGCTCGCGGGTTTTGACCGTGCCAGCCACGAGCTCGGCCAGTTCGGTGGTGGTTGAAATTGCGCCCCGTTCTTGTCTGCGAGCAACAATCGCCTTTGCAATCTGAACAGCAAACCGTTCTTCGCCATAGTCACGGATCACCTCTGCAATTTGTTGGAGTTCTGCCGTTGCCAGCCACTCGGCCACGCTCTCGCCGCGCGTGGTGTCCATGCGCATGTCGAGCGGGCCGTCGAAACGAAAACTGAAACCGCGCGCCGGGTTGTCGATCTGCGGCGAGCTCACGCCCAGGTCCAGCAGCACACCGGCCACGCTCGCGCCGGGCAGCTCGCCCAGCGAACGGAATCCCTGGTGCCGGATGGAAAAACGCGCATCCGAGATGCGCGCTGCTTCGGTCACCGCTTCCGCATCCTTGTCGAAGGCAATCAACCTGCCTTCCGGCGCCAGCCGCGCGAGGATCGCGCGCGAATGCCCGCCCCGGCCGAAGGTCGCGTCCACGAAGGTGCCGGGCGCGGCCGTCTGGCCTGCAAGAAGGGCTTCGACCGCTTCGTCCAGAAGAACGGTCGTGTGGGTCCATGCGGTATTCACGATGCCCCTCAGAACGCGAAGTCCTGAAACACATCCGGCATTTCGCCCTGGGTGGCCTCGGCCTCCTTGGCCTCGTAGGTGGCCTTGTCCCAGAGTTCGAAATGGTTGCCCATGCCCAGCAGCAGGGTGTCGCGCGTGATGCCCGTGGCCGCGCGCAGTTCGGGCGACACGAGGATGCGGCCGGTGCCGTCCATCTCGACGTCCATCGCGTTGCCGAGGAACACCCGCTTCCACCACTGCGCCGACATCGGCAGCGCGGCGATCCGCTCGCGGAACTTCTCCCATTCCGGGCGCGGGAACACCATCAGGCAGCCATGGGGGTGCTTCGTGATCGTGAGCTGGCCGCCTGCCGTGGCGCTCAGGACGTCGCGATGCCGGGTCGGCACGGAAAGCCGCCCCTTGGCATCCAGACTGAGCGATGAAGCGCCTTGAAACACGACCGAGAAACCCCTGTGGTGGGAAGGCCGCAGCGCCCGAAGGGCACACTACTCGCACTTTTTCCCACTTAACTGCACTTTTTTGCACTGTAGCAGGAAACACTTCCGGCGCAACCAGGCGTGCGGGGTATTTTTTGTAATGGAATCAACGACTTAGCGCCGATTCCAAGATTCTGGAATCGGCGAATTTCGTTGAGAATGAACCACTTAGCTCACGCAGTGAATGTGATGCGTGAAGCGTTGCCCCTGTAACAGGGGCAAGGGAGGCGACTTCAGAGGATGAAGCGCGACAGGTCTTCGTCGTGACTTAGTGCCGCCAGGCGCTGGTCCACGTAGGCGGCATCGATGCGGATCGTCTGACCCTCGAGACGGGTCGCGTCGAAGCTTACTTCATCGAGAAGACGCTCCATCACCGTCGACAGGCGGCGCGCGCCGATGTTCTCGGTGCGCTCGTTGACCTCGAAGGCGATGCTCGCGAGACGGGTCACGCCCTCGGGCGTGAAGTCGAGCGTGACGCCCTCGGTGGCCAGCAGCGCCTGGTACTGCTTCACGAGCGAGGCACGGGTCTGCGTGAGGATGCTCTCGAAGTCCGCCACCGACAGCGACTGCAGCTCGACGCGGATCGGGAAGCGCCCCTGCAGTTCGGGGATCAGGTCGCTGGGCTTGCTCAGGTGGAAGGCGCCGCTCGCGATGAACAGCATGTGGTCGGTGCGCACCACGCCGTACTTGGTGCTCACGGCCGTGCCCTCGACCAGCGGCAGCAGGTCGCGCTGCACGCCCTGGCGCGAGACGTCGGTGCCCTGCGCCTCGCTGCGCGTGGCGACCTTGTCGATCTCGTCGATGAACACGATGCCGTTCTGCTCGGCATTGGCGATCGCCTGGGCGCGGATCTCGTCCTCGTTCACCAGCTTGGCCGCTTCCTCGTCGATCAGGAAGCGCATCGCCTCGGCAATCTTGAGCTTGCGCGTCTTGCGCTTGCCCTGGCCCATCTGGCCGAACATGCCCTTGAGCTGCTCGGCCATCTCCTCCATGCCGGCGGGGCCCATGATCTCGAGCGGGGCGCGCGTCTCGACCAGGTCGATCTCGATCTCCTTGTCGTCGAGCTGGTGCTCGCGCAGCTTCTTGCGGAAGGCCTGGCGCGTGGCGTTGCCGCTGTCGGGCGCGGTGCCGTCGGCCAGCCGCGCGGGCGGCAGCAGCACGTCGAGGATGCGCTCCTCGGCCGCATCCTCGGCACGCGCGCGCACCTTGGTGCTCTCGGCCTCGCGGGTCTGCTTGACGGCGATTTCGGCCAGGTCGCGGATGATCGAGTCGACGTCCTTGCCCACGTAGCCCACCTCGGTGAACTTGGTGGCCTCGACCTTGATGAAGGGCGCATCGGCCAGCCGCGCGAGGCGGCGCGCGATCTCGGTCTTGCCCACGCCCGTGGGGCCGATCATGAGGATGTTCTTGGGCGTGATCTCGGCGCGCAGCTTGTCGTCGACCTGCTGGCGGCGCCAGCGGTTGCGCAGGGCGATGGCCACGGCACGCTTGGCCTGCGGCTGCCCGACGATGTGGTTGTCGAGCTCGGAGACGATTTCCTGGGGGGTCATGGACATGGTGGCGGGCCTCAGAGCGTCTCGACGGTGTGGTTCATGTTCGTGTAAATGCAGAGTTCGCCCGCGATCTCCAGCGATTTCTTCACGATCTGCTCGGCCGTGAGCTCGGTGTTGTCGAGCAGCGCCTTGGCCGCCGACTGCGCGTAGGCGCCGCCCGAACCGATGGCGATCACGCCGTTCTCGGGCTCCAGCACGTCGCCGTTGCCGGTGATGATCAGCGAGGTGGTGGCATCGGCCACGGCCAGCATGGCCTCGAGGCGGCGCAGCACGCGGTCGGTGCGCCAGTCCTTGGTCAGTTCGACCGCGGCGCGCGACAGGTGGCCCTGGTGCTTCTCGAGCTTGGCCTCGAAGCGTTCGAACAGGGTGAAGGCGTCGGCCGTGGCGCCGGCGAAGCCGGCCAGCACCTTGCCGTGATAGAGCCGCCGCACCTTGCGCGCCGTGCCCTTGATGACGATGTTTCCGAGTGTGACCTGCCCGTCCCCACCGATGGCGACCTGGTCGCCCTGGGGGGTCTTGCGGCGCACGCTCACGATGGTGGTGCCGTGAAATTGTTCCATCGCAGCCATCTGGGGACTGGGCGGGGCAATGCAAGTCCGCGCGCAGCGGCGTGAAAGCCTAGTTCTTGCGCAGCGCGACCGTCGCGTGGTCGGCGATGCCGACCAGCCCGAACAGGGTCGCGATCAGCCGGTGCGCATCGACGAACTGCACCCGCTCGCCCTTGGCATCGCGCTCGCGCACCCAGCCCAGCAGCGCGGCGGCCGCGGCCAGGTCCATGCGCAGCAGCGCGGCGCAGGAGATCACGGGGGCGGTGCCGCCGCGCAGGTCGGCATCGAGCCGCTGCAGGTTCGACGGCGACTCGCCGCGCAGGTCGCCCGCGAGCGCCGCGAAGCCGCTGCCGGCCGAGGGGAAGCTCTCGGATTCGCCGCCCACCGACAGCAGCGACCAGACCGAGCCCATGCGCGACGGCGTGGACACCGGCGCGGCGATCGCGCTGTATTCGCCGCGCGGGTCCTGCCAGGACGGCGGCGACACCTCGTAGGTGATGCAGTAATTGAGCGCCACCAGCTCGAAGTCGTCGGGCAGGTGCATCAGCCGCAGCGCGGCCATGTGCAGCTGCCACCAGACGTCGTCGATGCCGCGCTCGTTGTTGGGCGCCGACTCGGCCAGCACCGCCAGCAGCTGCGCCGCGCCGATGAAGCGCAGCTTGACCGGCGAATCGGCCCAATGCGCGAACAGCACGCGCAGCGGCGCCGCGGCATCGGAGCCGATCGCGCCCAGCG
>NZ_JBZAYE010000404.1:0-6840 GCF_058244205.1 Variovorax sp. 20P10.2.4 | reverse complement strand
GCCCTCGGCCGGGTCGCCGTCGTAGCGGTCGGCCAGTTCCAGCGCGGCCTGTCGCGGCGCCAGCGCGAGCGGCTGGCCCGGCACCAGGTGGAAGCTGCCGCGCACCGCGAGCACGGCCATGTCGGTGCCGTCGCGGTGGAACTGGGAGAAGGCGAGCGCGGAAAAGGGCGTGTGGTTGTCGAGGTCGGGCGCCATGCTCAGCGTCGCAGCAGCGTGTAGATGCGGCAGGCGCCGTCGCGCTGGCTGCCCAGCAACTGGACCGGCAGCGCGGGCAGCGCGTCGGCCAGGCTCTCGAAGGCCACGGGATCGTCGACCGCGAGCACCAGCAGCCGGCCCGGCGCGCTGCGCGCGATCGCTTTGCGCAGCCGCAGCATGGGCTGCGGGCAATGCGTGCCGCGGGTGTCGATGCGCAGGGCCGGGCCGTGGCTGTCGTCGATGCCGTCCGCGGTGGGTGCGGGCCGGGCCGGCAGGAAGGCGGCGTGCGGATCGCTCATGGCGTGGCGCCCTGCGCCGCCAGCGTGCGGAAGTCCGGCATGGCCCCGAGGCGCTGCAGGTGCAGCCCCTCGATGCCGACCATCGCCGGCTTGAAGATCACGCCCACCACGCGGCCGTCGGGCAGGTAGTGGACGATGCGGTGGTTGCCGTCGCGCAGGTCGATCGGCCGGCCGAAGGCGGTGTCGGCCGAGAGCTTGCGGCGCGCGCCCTGCGGCGTTTCGCCGCGCGCGTCGAGGCCGAAGGGCAGCGGCAGCGCGGCGGCATCGAGCTGCAGGTCGTAGAGCACCCAGGCCTGCGGGTCGGCCTGGGCGACGCGATCGGCGAAGGGATGGACCAGCGCCACCCGCAGGCCGTTCGACGCGCTCGCGTAGTCGGCCCGGGCCGCGAGCTCGGCCGGCGGGCATCCGGTGGGCGCGAGCTGCGTCCAGGCCGCGAAGCCGGCCAGCCATTCGGCGATGCCGCAGCAGCCGATGCGCTGCGCGGCCTCGTTCATCCAGTCGATCTCGCGCTTCCACAAGGCCATGGCGCCTCAGCGGATCGGCGGATTGCCGGGGAAGGGGATGCGCTCCCAGGCCGTGCCGTCGAAGCGCGCGATGTCGGCGTAACCGATCGACCAGAGCACGCCGTCGACCACGCGCAGCAGGTGGCCGTCCTCGTACTCGGGGTCGAGCCGGGTGCGGATGCGGTGCGTCGCGCCGTTGGCATGCAGGTAGAGGCCGGTCTCGGTGGCCAGGAAGATCTGGCCGTCGTAGCTCGTCACGTCGACATAGGCGCGCGTGTCGTCGAGCGCCGAGACGTCCTGGAAGCCGTCGACATGGTTGCCGTGCAGCAGCGTGCCGCCGCGGCCGCAGGCCCAGACCGAGTCCTCGCGCTCGACATGGATGCGCGAGATGGCCGGCATGCCGCTGGCGACGGCTTTCCACGGGCGCCGGCCGTCGCCGCAGTACAGCACGCCGTCGTTCACGTTCTGGAACCAGCCGCCCGCGTAGACCTCCTGCTCGTTCGCGCCGGCGATCGTCTTGAAGCTGATGCTCTTCTTCTCGCCCTTCTCGCGCAGCAGCCCGGTGTCCATGTGTTCCCAGGCCCCCGGCTTCGTCCGGCGATAGATCTGGCCGCCGCCGCCGCAGGCATGGAGCCGCCCGCCGATCTGGGCCAGCGCGATCATGCTGCCCCAGCCTTCGGAGTCGTCGCTCCACAGGCCGGCGCCTTCGATGCGCTCGGTCATGGCCTCGCCGCCGGGCGGCAGGTGCATCACGTCGCCTTCCTCGGTGAGGAAGACGAAGGCCGCGGCCGCGCCGGTGTCGCCGGGCGGGGGCGAGAAGAAGAGGCCATCGACGACCGTGGCCGGCAGGTCGGTGGAGCGCCAGAGCGGATCGTGGCCCGCGCGGTACTGGCACAGGCGCGCGAAGCCCTCGAAGCGCGCGTCGGCGTTGGAGCAGGCCAGGAAGAGGTCGTCGCGTCCGCGCGGTGCCGCGGCCTCGATCTGCAGCCGTATCCGGTCGGGTTGGGTCAGGGGCGTCATCGTCGTGCTCGGTGCTTTCTCGTCGTCATTCCACGCGCCACGCGTTCTGCAGCAGTTCGCGCAGTTCGGCGGAGGTCTTCGTCAGGCCCCGTCCGAGCATTTCGTCGGGGATGGTCTTGAAGGCGTCCCGGATCGGCTGCTCGAACTGTCGCTTGCAATCGGGCTTGACCTCGTCCAGCGCGTCGATCGAGATGTCCAGGACATCCTTCAGCGTGACCGTGCCGTTGCTGCCTATTTTCGCGCGCATGCCTTCGGAGATCTTCCGATGGACTTCGGCATGGTCGTCCTTGTTCAGGCAGATCGACGGCCCCTTGTCGAGCGAGGGCGCGCCGGGCATGCGCACGCCCGGGTCGAGGCGGGTGCCCACGCGCAGGATGAAGTCGGGCACGACGTGGTGCGCGGCCTCGCCGTCGCCGCACTTGTTCTCGTCGTAGGGCTCGGGCTCGCAGTCGTCCTTGTCGCCGGTGATGCGGGTGCCGTCCTTGCCGCCGCCGCCGCTGGTGTCGGTAGCCGGCGCGGGAGCGGTGGTGGTCTCCTTGGCGCGGGCGCGTTCCTCGGCGATCTGCTGCTCGAGCGAATCGCGCACCTTGGCGTCGTAGGCATGGAAGCCCTTCGATTCCCAGGGCAGCAGCGACTCGAGGAAGTTGCTGCTGGCGTAGTCCTGCTTGTAGGCGGCGAGCTGCTCCACCGCCTGGTCGTAGAGCGACTGTTCGCGCGGGGTCTGCGGCGTGATGCCGGTCAGCGCCTTCTTCGCCTCGTGGATGGCCGCGTAGTGGTCGCCGATCGGCATCACCACCAGCACGATGACCGCGATCAGGTTGCCCTTGCCGCCGCCCGTGGGCTTGGGCAGCCGGGGGCGCGGCATGGTCGCCGGCGGGCGCCACTTGGGCATGTCGGTGACGGTCGGCGTCTTGCCGGTGTCGAGGAAGGCCAGCTGCACCGGCTGCTCGCCCAGCGAGGCGCGCAGCAGCGAGCTGTAGCCCGACAGGTTGGCGGCGCTGGCGATCTTCGCCTTGCCGGTCTTCTCGTCGTCGCTGCCGTAGTAGGCGATCTCGGCGCCATCGGCCTGCGCCTTGGCCAGCAGGGCCTCGGCCTGGCTGTCGTCGATCGCCGGCCGGTCCTCGGGCGGCCAGCGCTTGCCGCGGTCCTTCTTGTAGATCAGCTCGCCGCCGGTGTTGCGCTTGTTCATCCAGAAGCTGTCGCCGTCGCGCACCAGCCACTGGCCGTTGACCCGCACCACCGTCGAGGCGGTCTTGGGCTCGGCGATGTCGCCCACCGTGCCCGAACTGATGCCCTTGGCCGCGCCCGGCTCGTCGCCCGTGACGTGCGTGACCTGACTGTCGAACTTGAAGGCCTTGAGCGAAGTGAGGAAGACGTTGCGCGAAGCGTTGGCATCGTCGCCGAGCCGGCCGGTGATCTGGTAGGGGATGGGCGGGGTGGACGAGCCGATCGGCGTCTTGCAGACGTCGGGCGAGGTGCACACCACCAGCGCCTGGCCGACGTCGCGGCCCGCCTCGGGCGGTGGATCGCTGGCCGGCGTCTGCGGCCGGGGCTTGCCCACGATCACCGCGACGCGCGCGATGCGTCCCGTCGCGCCCGAGGGCAGCGCCGTGCCGAGGCCATCGAGCCCGGCGGGCTTGGCAAGCGAGGCACCGGCCTTGGGGTCGAGCGCCATGCTCAGCAGAGGTCGATGACGTGGCCGTTGATGCGCACCGGCCCCGCGGCACGGAAGTCGAAGCGCGTGCCGGTCAGGGTCACCTGGCCGTCCTTGGTCATCTCGAGCCGGCTCTTGCCGACGGTGATCACCAGCGTCTCGCCCACGTCGAGCGAGAAGTCCTCGCCGATGGTCTCGGTCTTGCTCTTGCCGACCGCCACCGTCTGCGTCAGGCCGACCAGCGAGGTCTTGGCGATGCCGACCTCCTCGGAGGAGGTCAGCGCGACGAAGCGGTTCATGTTCTGCAGCACCGTCAGCAGCTCGTTGGCCTTGATCGTCTCGACGCGGTTGTTGCCGATGGTGATGGTCTCGTCGTGGCCGACGTTCTCGGTGCGGTCGTGGCCCACCTGCACGGTCTCGTCGTGGTCGATGGTCTTGGCGCGGTCGTGGCCGACCCAGTGCGTCTCGTCGTGCTCGACCTCGATGTCCTGGTTGCGCTCGGCATGCAGCCACACCTGCTCGGCGCCCTTCTTGTCCTCGAAGCGGAAGGCGTTGGCATTGGCATCGGTCGCGCCTTCCGAGCTGCGCGACAGCAGGCCGCTCTGCGTGGCGTTGGCCGGCAGATCCCACGGCGGCATGTTGTCGGCGTTGTAGACGCGGCCGGTGACGATCGGCCGGTCGGGATCGCCGTTCTCGAAGTCGACGATCACCTCCTGGCCGATGCGCGGGATCTGGATGCCGCCGAAGTTGGTGCCGGCCCAGGGCGAGGAGACGCGGACCCAGCACGAGCTGTTCTCGTCCTTCGGGCAGTAGCGGTTCCAGTGGAAGCTCAGCTTCACGCGGCCGTACTGGTCGGTCCAGAGCTCGCGCCCGGCCGGGCCGGTGACGATGGCGGTCTGCGGGCCCGTGGTGCGCGGGCGCGGCACGGTGGGCACGTCGGCGCGGTAGACCTTGCTGGTGGGGATCACCTCGAAGTCGACGCGGCACTCGAACTGCTCCTGCCCCGAGGCCTCGCCCGGCTCCTGCAGGCGCAGCCGCGCGGCGGTGACCAGGTAGGCGCGGTTGGCCTCGTTCTGCGGATGGCGCTCGAGCGTGAAGGTGCAGCCCGGCACCACGGCGCGCAGATTGCCCGAGCCGCTCGCGCGTTCGCCGCGGCTGCCGGTTTCTTCCATGCGCCGGCGCACCAGCTGCTCGCCCTCGGACTCGGCCGTGTAGTCGCCGGGCCAGGCGTAGCGCTCGCGCTCGTTCTGCGCGGTCTTGCGCGGCATCGCGCTGACCTGCTGCAGCCGCGCCTTGGGCCGCTCGAAGTCGAAGTCGTCGGTCACCCAGCGCCCGCTCTGCAGCGCCTCGAAGGCGCAGAAGCTGTCGCAATGCTCCTCGCGCACCGTGTCCTCGGCGGCGTGGAACGGGATCTTCTCGTAGGCCGCGTTCGCGAACGGCTGGTGCGCGCCCATCTCGTCGACGATCACCAGCGTGTGCTTGTCCTGCGCATGCTCGAACCAGAAGTACAGGCCCCACTCGTGCAGCAGCCGCGCGACGAAGTCGAAGTCGGTCTCGCCGTACTGCACCTGGAAGTCGCGCGGCGGATAGCTCTGCGAACTGCGGATGTCGAGCGGCAGGCCGTAGGGCGAGAGCACCTCGCGCACGATGTCGAGCACGGTCTTGTGCTGGAAGATGCGGTAGTCGCTGCTGCGCGTGGCGAGCGTGAGCCAGGGCTCGATCACCGCCTCGTAGAGCGCGCGGCGGTTCTCCAGCCGCAGGAAGCGCACGCGCGTGACCAGGCCCGCGATGTGGCGCTCGCCACCGCCCGCGCCGGGCCGGCCGTCGAGCAGGATGTGCACCGCGAGCGGCTCGCCCACGAGCTGCTTGATCGCGACGTTGGCGGCCTGGCGCTCGTTGAAGCCCGGCTGCTCGGGCGTGGTCAGCGTGACCGTGTAGGCGTAGAGCTGGCTCAGTCCCTCGCTGCCCTCGATGGCCACCGGCTCGAGCGCCGGCGCGTTGCCCCATTGCGGCATGGCGCTCGAGGTGACTCGCAGGACGCGCGTGGCTCGCGATGCGCTCGGCATGGATTCGATCTCCCTGAAGTCGTCGCCGCCGCCACGGCCGCGCACCGGCGCGGCAGGCGTGGAACAGGCCCCCTTTCTACCGAGCCGTCATGAAACTTCGAAGACCGTTTCCCTCAGTCGCGCTGTAGGACAAGGCCGTGCCGAGGCAGGGAAGGGCGAGAAATGGAGTCGAAAGAATTCGAAATGGCCCGGCCGGGCTTCGGCGGCCTCAGTGCGCCGGCACGAGGTGCGAGGCGATCACCGACTGCCACAGCCGGTAGCCCTCGTCGGTCATGTGCAGCCGGTCGCCGCGGAACAGCTCGGGCCGCGGCTTGCCGTCGGCCCCGAGCATCGGCGTGAAGATGTCGATGTACTCGCTGTTGGGCAGCCGGTTGAGGTAGGCCGAGACCATGTGGTTGGTCTCGCGGATCAGCGGCATCAGGTGCTCGCGCGAGGGGCTGGGCTTGACCGAGACGAAGCTGATGCGTGCATCGGGCAGCTCGTTGCGCACCACGTTGGCGAAGCGCACGAAGGCATCGAGCACCTGCAGCGGCGTGCGGCCCTCGGCGAGGTCGTTGTCGCCCGCGTAGACGATCACCTGGCGCGGCCGGTAGCGCACCACCAGGTCGTGCGCGAACAGGCTGCAGTCGGCCAGGGTGGAGCCGCCGAAGCCGCGGTTGACGATGCCGGGCACGCCGGCGAAGTCCTGCGAGAGGCGGGTCCACATGCGCACCGTGGAGCTGCCCACGAACACCACGCCGCCGGGCGGCGGCAGGCCGTCCTGGTCGGCGCGCGCGAAGGCCTCGAGCTCGCGGTGCCAGCGCACGCGCGCGGCGAGGTAGTCGGCCGAGGAGACGACCGGGTCGAAGCTGGCGGCGGGTGCCGGGGCGGTGACGGGTACCTGGGCCTGGGCGGCGAACGAGGCCGCCAGCAGGGCCAGCGCGGCGAGCGCGGTCTTCATCGAAAACATGGAGCGGGAAGGAAAAGCGGGCAGGCGGACCATCGGAAAAGCCGAAGCTGGGCAAGGAACGGGCGCCGCGCGCGGCGCCCGCCAGGCCTCAGATTGTCTTCTCGATCAGCGCGCCCTTGAAGAGCACCGGGCCGGTCGGCCCGCCTTCGCTCGG
>NZ_JBZAYE010000403.1:0-6849 GCF_058244205.1 Variovorax sp. 20P10.2.4 | reverse complement strand
GCCGAAGACGGCGAAGCGCGCCGAGACGATGTCGACCATGGCGAAGTGCCCGACCATGCGCGGCACGACGAACACCAGCCCCCAGAGCGCCCCCGCGCCCAGGCCGGCCGCGACCCCGAACCAGGCGCGCGGGCTCAGAGTGCGAACCCGTCGTCGGCGGCGATCACGGCGCCGTTCACGAAATGGCTCTCGCCGCTGGCCAGCAGCACGATCAGGCCGTCGAGGTCCTCGGGCTTGCCCACGCGCTTGCGCGGCAGCATGCTCACGAGCTTGGCGCCGCCCTCGGTGCTCCAGTGCGATTCGTTGATCTCGGTCTCGATGTAGCCCGGGCACAGCGCGTTGACGTTGATGCCGAAGCGGCCCCATTCGAGCGCCATGGCCTTGGTCATCTGGATCAGCGCGGCCTTGCTCATGGCGTAGACGCCGATCTGCGGCAGCACCTTGAGCCCGGCCACCGAGGCGATGTTGATGATGCGCCCGCCGATGTAGGTGCCCGGCGCGGCGCCCTTGGCGCGCGCCAGCATGCGCTTGCCGACCTCCTGCGCGACGAAGAAGGAGCCCTTGAGGTTGGCGTCGAAGATGAAGTCGTAGTCCTCGGGCGTCACGTCCTGCAGCCGCTGGGTGGTGCTCACGCCCGAGTTGTTGACCAGCACGTCGATGGCGCCGACCTCGGTCTCGGCGCGGGCCACCGCGGCCTTGATGCTGGCTATGTCGGTCACGTCGAGCTCGACCACGTGGGCGTCGCCGCCCTCGCCCTGGATGCGCGCGCGCAGTTCCTTGAGCTTGTCGACGCGCCGGCTCGCGAGCACCACGGCGGCACCGGCGCGCGCCAGCGTTTTCGCGAACTGCGCGCCGAGGCCGCTCGAGGCGCCGGTGACGAAGGCCACGCGGCCCGAGAGATCGATGCTGTACGCCATGGAGTGCTGTTCCTGTGGAGTCGCGAAGGCGACGTGAAAACACGGGCGACACGCCCCGCGGGGGCGGCCCGTGGCGCCCGCATAAAATGCCCGGCAGCCACGAAGCGCCAGTGCCTCCCATCATATCGACGAGACCCCCATGACCCACGACGAAATCCTTGCCCAGTACGGTCCCCGCGAAGCCATGGAGTACGACGTCGTCGTCGTCGGTGGCGGGCCGGCCGGACTCTCGACCGCGATCCGCTTGAAGCAGCTCGCCGCCCAGCACGAGAAGGAGGTCTCGGTCGTGGTGCTCGAGAAGGGCTCGGAGCCCGGCGCCCACATCCTGTCGGGCGCCATCATGGACCCGCGCGCGCTCAACGAGCTGCTGCCCGACTGGAAGGAACTCGGCGCGCCGCTGAACCAGCCCGTGACCGACGACGCGATGGTGTTCCTCGGCGAGAAGGCCAGCCTGCGCACGCCCAACGCCTTCCTGCCCGACTGCTTCCAGAACCACGGCAACTACATCATCAGCCTCGGCGCCTTCACCAAGTGGCTGGCGCAGCAGGCCGAGAACCTCGGCGTCGAGATCTTCCCGGGCTTCCCGGCCGCCGAAGTGCTCTACGACGAAAAGGGCGCAGTGCGCGGCGTCGCCACCGGCAACATGGGCGTGGGCAAGGACGGCGAGCCGACCGAGAACTTCCAGCTCGGCATGGAGCTGCTGGGCAAGTACACGGTGTTCGCCGAGGGTGCGCGAGGCCACCTGGGCCGCCAGCTGATCGCCAAATTCAAGCTCGACGAGGGCAAGGACCCGCAGACCTACGGCCTGGGCGTCAAGGAAGTCTGGGAGATCGATCCCAAGCGCCACGAGCCCGGCTTCGTGCTGCACACGGCCGGCTGGCCGATGAAGAGCGACACCTACGGCGGCGCCTTCCTCTATCACATGGAGGACAACAAGGTCACCATGGGCTTCATCACGGGCCTGGACTACAGCAACCCCTACCTGAGCCCGTTCGAGGAAATGCAGCGCTGGAAGCTGCATCCCAACATCCGCTGGTATCTCGAGGGCGACGAGGCCAAGGGCATCAAGCCCGCCAAGCGCATTGGCTACGGCGCGCGCGCGATCACGGCCGGCGGCCTGCAGTCGCTGCCCAAGACGGTGTTCCCGGGCGGCGCGCTGGTCGGCTGCGAGGCCGGCTACCTCAACGTGAGCCGCATCAAGGGCAGCCACGCCGCGATCAAGACCGGCATGCTGGCCGCCGAGGCCGCCTTCGACGCATTGCAGGCCGGCCGCCAGCACGACGAGCTCACGGCCTACCCCGCGGCCTTCGAGAAGAGCTGGCTGCATGCCGAACTCAAGAAGGCGCGCAACTTCAAGGCCTGGTTCAAGAAGGGCCTGCTGGTCGCGACGCTGATGAACGGCATCGAGCAATGGCTGCTCAAGGGCAACATCCCCTGGACCCTGCGCCGCACCAAGCCCGACCACCAGTACCTGAAGCCGGCCGCGGAATGCCAGCCGATCGCCTACCCCAAGCCCGACGGCAAGCTCACCTTCGACCGGCTCTCGAGCGTGTTCATCAGCAACACCAACCACGAGGAACAGCAGCCGGCCCACCTGACGCTGAAGGATGCGTCGGTGCCGGTCAACGTCAACCTCGCGAAGTTCGCGGGCCCCGAAAGCCGCTACTGCCCGGCGGGCGTGTACGAGTTCGTGCCCGACGAGGCCAGCGCGGGCAAGCAGCGGCTGCAGATCAACGCGCAGAACTGCGTGCACTGCAAGACCTGCGACATCAAGGATCCGACGCAGAACATCGTGTGGGTCACGCCCGAAGGGGGCGGTGGGCCCAACTACGTGGGGATGTGAGGTCTGTTTTCTGGGGCCCTCTTCGGAGGGCCTTTTTGTTTCTGGTCGTTCTTGTTCGGGACGCGTGCACAGGACAGCGGGTACTTCCCTCCGCGAATGTCCCCCGGCCTGCGGCCTCCTCCTTGATTTCGCTGCGGGAAGCACCCGCTGCCCTGCGCACGGGAAGCGCTGCGGGGCTGTCGGTCAAGCGAGGTACGTGGCTACCTCTTCGGCCGTGAGGAAGCGCACTACCGTCACCTGTGGCTTCTGCTCCGAATGGAAGGCCTGGTTGAAACCGTTCCAGCCGCGCGCGGGCTTGTCCTCGGTCTCCAGCGCGACGAGCACCAGCCGCCCCTGCCGACGCGCGTTCTCTCGCAACGTCCCCTCGCCCCAGGCCCAGGCCATGCGGTCGACGAGTTCGCCACCGGCATAGGCCTTAGCCTGCAGCCAGAGATACTGCGCCGAGTCGCTGTCGCGCGGCTCGTCATCGGCACCGAGGCGGTCGGCCAGCGGCTGCCGGATGCCCAATGTCTCGGCATGCACGCTGAACAGATCCTGCAGCAGCGAGAAGGCGTGGAAGTTGTTGTTGATGCCGTGGGCGCGCACGATCATCCCGGCGTTCGAGGCGGGCAGCAGCACGACCAGTTCGTCCTCGTAGGCCATCTGTGCGGCGCGGTGCAGGAAATGCAGTTCCTCGAAGGGCAAGGTGCCGTTGACCGACAACGCCTCGATGCGCTCGCGCAGCGCCTCGTCTGCCAGCAGTTCGCGATGGTTGCGCACATCGCGCATCAGCATCGCCATCAGCGGCAGCACCAGCAAATCGACCGCCTGCCGGCTCGCCTCGACCTGCAGGCGCTCGGCCGGCGGCAGCGCCTCGACGGCGGCTTCGGCGGCGCGCCAGGCGAGGACATCGGCCGGATCCTCTTCGGGCGCTTCTTCTTCATCGTCCTCCATCGGCTCCGCGGCGCAATGGGGTGCGAGCGATGCGAGCAGTTGGGCCAGGCGCCGCAGCGCCGCCGGAAACAGCAGCCGCGGATCGGCGCCGTTCTCCACCAGCCCGCCGCAAAGAATCGCGAACAGCGCGGGCGCGCAGTGGATGCAGTTCGGGCAGCAGCGAGGCCGCGGCCTGCAGCACCTCGTCGCCCGTGCCTTCCTTCACCGTGGCGCGGTAAAAGTCGGACACCGCATCGTGGTCGTAGAAGCTCGCCTGCGCATCGAGGTCGTCCTCATGCAGCACGGGCAGGCGCAGAACGTCGAGAAAATCCTGAGGCAACGCTTTCATGCGCGAGAGCGTAGCGCAGCCGCCCCCGCCGGCCCGATGCGTTCGTACTTGGTCACGCAATGCATGCCGTGCCCTTGCTCGGCCACGAACAGGCTGCCATCGGCCGCGCCCCACAGGCCATGGCCATACACGCCGAAAGTGCGAAAGCGCCCCAGCACCGCGCCCGAGAGATCGAGCCGGCTCACGCGCGGCGCCTGCTCGGTCACGAACACCTCGCTGCCGTTCGACCAGATGTCCATCGGCCGCAGCAGGCCGGTCCACTGCGTCAGATAGCGGCCCTCGCGGTCGAAGAGCTGGATGCGGTCGTTGTCGCGGTCGCACACGGCCACGCGGTCATCGGACAGCACCCACACGCCATGCGGCGTCGAGAACTCGCCGGGCCCCTGCCCTACACCGCCCCAGGTCTGCAGATGCCGCCCCTCGGCCGAGAAGCGATGGACGCAGGCATTGCCATAGCCATCGCTCACATAGATCTCGCCGTCGGGCGCAACCGCCACGTCGGTCGGATGATTGAACGGCGCACCCCAGCGCGGCGCATTGAAGTGGCCGAGTTCGAAACGCGTTTCGAGCGCGGCATCGAGCGCCAGCACCTGATGGGCGTCGTACGACACGAGGTAGACGTTGTCGGCCCCATCGATGAAGAGACCGTGGCCGCTGGTGAGCCTGGGGTTTTCGTAGACCGTGTCGAGCTCGCCATCGGGTCCGTAGATCAGCAGTTGCGGTGCCGAGCGCTGCAGCACGAACACGCGGCCGCGGCTGTCGAGCGCCAGTTGGCTGATCACGCCGACATTGCCGCGTGGTGAAGGCTTCTGCCAGGGGCGCACCATTCGGTAGTCCGACTGGCCGTCGGTCATGAAGAAATCTGGTGCTTCGTTGGGTGGCATGGGGATTCTTGTGTCGGGAATCCTCAAGCCTAGGGTCATCGCTGCCTTGCGTCCAACCAGTTTTTCTGTTGGCTCGGGATGGTTTTTCTTGTTGAGGTTCGGGGCGCGTGCACAGGACAGCGGGTACTTCCCTCCGCGAATGTCCCCCGCCTTCGGCTCCTCCTTGATTTCGCTGCGGGAAGCACCCACTGCCCTGTGCACGGGGGCGCTACGGTAGTGCCAGCCGATCAACTACTGCGCGTCTGGCGCGCGTCGGCGGGGTACTCCCCGCAGCGAAATAAAGGAGGAGCCCGAAGGGCGGGGGACATTCGCGGAGGGGAGTACCCCGTCGGCGCGCGCCCGCCCCCAACCTCAATCCAAAGCGCCCCAACCGCCCCCACCAGGCGTCTCGATCACGAACACATCCCCCGCCCCCATCTGAACCTGCCCGATGTGATCAAGTGCCTCGACGCTCCCATCGGCCCGCTCGACACGGTTGATCCCCACCGCCCCAGCATCACCTCCTGCACCACCGAACGCACCATGGTGCCGCCCATTGCTGAGGATCGAAGCCGTCATCGGTGCCAGGAACCGAACCCGCCGCACACCCCCGTCACCACCACGCCAGCGCCCCGCTCCACCCGACCCCGAACGCAGGCTGTAGCTGTCGAGCCGCACCGGGTAGCGGAACTCCAGCACCTCCGGATCGGTGAGCCGCGAATTGGTCATGTGGGTCTGGACCACGCTCGTGCCGTCGAAGCCCTCGCCCGCGCCCGAACCGCCCGAGATCGTCTCGTAGTACTGGTGCGCGCCGTCGCCGAAGGTGAAGTTGTTCATCGTGCACTGGCTCGCCGCCATCACGCCGAGCGCACCGTAGAGCGCATTGGTCACGCAGCTCGAGGTTTCGACGTTGCCGGCCACCACCGCCGCGGGCGGCAGCGGGTTCAGCATGCAGCCGCTGGGCACGATCACCTCGATCGGCTTCAGGCAACCCGCGTTGAGCGGAATGTCGTCGTCGACCAGCGTGCGGAACACGTACAGTACCGCCGCCATCGTGATCGCGCGCGGCGCATTGAAGTTGTTCGGCAGCTGCGCGCTCGTACCGCTGAAGTCCACCGTCGCCGAGCGTGCCGCCGCGTCGACCTTCACGCGCACCTGGATGCGCGCGCCGTTGTCCAGCGGCAGCACGAACTCGCCGTCCTTCAGCGCCGTGATCACGCGACGCACCGACTCCTCGGCGTTGTCCTGCACATGGCCCATGTAGGCCGCCACCGTCTCGCGGCCGAACTGCGCCACCATGGCCTGCAGCTCCTGCACGCCCTTCTCGTTGGCCGCGATCTGCGCGCGCAGGTCGGCCAGGTTCTGCTCAATGTTGCGCGAGGGATGCGCGCCGCCGCCGAGCAATGCGCGGAGTTCGACCTCGCGCAGCCGGCCGCCCTCCACCAGCTTGAAGTTGTCGATCAGCACGCCCTCCTCGCCGATGGTCTTCGAGAACGGTGGCATCGAGCCCGGCGTGATCCCGCCCACGTCGGCATGGTGGCCGCGCGAGGCCACGTAGAACGAGGGCCGCGCATCGGCCGCGTCGAGGTAGACGGGCGTCACCACCGTGATGTCGGGCAGGTGCGTGCCGCCGTGGTAGGGGTCGTTGAGCACGAACACGTCACCGGGCTTCATGTCGGGGTTGCAGGCGATCACGGTCTTGATCGACTCGCTCATCGAGCCCAGGTGCACCGGCATGTGCGGCGCGTTGGCGATCAGGTTGCCCTCGACGTCGAACAGCGCGCACGAGAAGTCCAGCCGCTCCTTGATGTTGACCGAATAGGCCGTGTTCTGCAGCCGCAGCCCCATCTGCTCGGCGATGTTCATGAAGAGGTTGTTGAAGACCTCGAGCATCACCGGGTCGGCGCGGGTGCCGATCGCATGGCTGGTGGCACGCTCGCGCACGCGGTGCAGCTCCACGCCGTC
>NZ_JBZAYE010000402.1:0-6874 GCF_058244205.1 Variovorax sp. 20P10.2.4 | reverse complement strand
GCGCTGCTGCGCACCCTGCTCGCGCACCCGCAGCTGCAGCAGGCGCGCGAGCGCAACCGACTCGCCTTCGCGCAGCCGATCGGCGCCGCCTGATCCACCGCACAGATCCACTTTTCCAGGCCTTCATCCATGACCACCTCCACGACCCCGACCCTCAGCCCCGAGCGCGCGGCGCAACTGCGCGGCATCAGCATCGCCACCCTGTCGACCGCGCTGTTCAAGCGCGGCCTGCGCAATGCCGTGGTGCAGGGCGCGCTGCCGCTCAACCGGCGCGCCGCGCGCATGGTGGGCCTGGCGACCACGCTGCGCTACATCCCGGCGCGCGAGGACCTCGACCACCTGGGCGTGTTCGCCGACCGCGAGAACGCCCAGCGCAAGGTGGTCGAGACCATTCCGCCCGGCCACGTGCTGATGATCGACAGCCGCGGCGATGCCAGCGCGGCCTCGGCCGGCGCCATCCTGATCACGCGCATGCTGCGGCGCGGCGCCGCGGGCGCGGTCACCGACGGCGGTTTTCGCGACACGCCCGAGCTGCGCGAGCTCGACTTCCCGGTGTACTGCCGCCAGCCGGCCGCGCCGACCAACCTCACCAAGCACCATGCGATGGACATCGACGTGCCCATCGGCTGCGGCGGCGTGCCGGTCTACCCGGGCGACGTCATCGTGGGCGACGCCGAGGGCGTGATCGTGATCCCGCCGCACCTGGTCGACGAGGTGGCCGAGGAGGCCGCGCAGATGACCGAGTTCGAGGACTACGTCACGCGCCAGGTCGACCAGGGCGCGTCCACCTTCGGCCTCTATCCGCCCTCGGACGAGAGCCGCCGCGCCTACGAGGCATGGCGCGCAGCGCAAGCGAAGGCCTGAGCGCGCCATGGCAGCGATCCAGATCGACAAGGTCAGCAAGTCCTTCGGGGACACGGCCGTCATCAAGGAGGTCAGCATCCCGATGGCCGACGGCGAGTTCGTGGTGCTGGTCGGGCCCTCGGGCTGCGGCAAGTCGACCCTGCTGCGCATGATCTCGGGGCTCGAGCGCGTGAGCGCGGGCGAGATCCGGATCGGCGAGCGGCTGGTGAACCACCTGCCGGCCAAGGAGCGCGACATCGCGATGGTGTTCCAGAACTACGCGCTCTACCCGCACATGACGGTGGCCGACAACATGGCCTTCGCGATGAAGATGCGCAACGAGCCCAAGGCCGAGATCGAGCGCCGGCTGGCCAACGCGGCCGCGATCCTCGGGCTCGAGCCGCTGATGCAGCGCTTTCCGAAACAGCTCTCGGGCGGCCAGCGCCAGCGCGTGGCCATGGGCCGTGCCATCGTGCGCGATCCGCAGGTGTTCCTGTTCGACGAGCCGCTGTCGAACCTCGACGCCAAGCTGCGCGTGCAGATGCGCGCCGAGATCAAGGCGCTGCACCGCCGGCTCGGCACCACCATGGTCTACGTCACGCACGACCAGATCGAGGCCATGACCATGGCCGACCGCATCGTGGTGATGCGCGACGGCGTGGTCGAGCAGATGGGCGAGGCGCTCGAGCTCTACGACCGGCCGCGCAACGTCTTCGTGGCCGGGTTCATCGGCTCGCCGGCCATGAACTTCGTGCCGGGCCGTGTCGAGTCGCCCGACGGCGGCGCGCCGGTGCTGCGCACCCCCGAAGGCCTGGTGCTGGCGCTGCCCGGGGCGGCACGGCGCTGGGCCGGCCAGGACTGCACTTACGGCGTGCGGCCCGAGGACATCGCGCTGGGCGGCGGCGTTCCGGGCGAGCGCTCGGCCGTGGTGCGGTCGATCGAGCCGACCGGGCCCGAGACCCACGTGGTGCTCGGCATCGGCGAGACGCTGCGGCTCAACTGCGTGCTGCGCGAGCGCACCCAGGCCCGGGTCGACGACCGGATCGGCTTCCTGCCCGACGTGCGCAAGGTCCATTTGTTCGACACGCGAACGGGACTGAGACTGCCTGTAGACGCCTGAACCCGGGCATCCGACCGCCCTTCGGGGCTGCCGGCGTTACGGGCGTTACGTTCCCTCGGGAACAAACGAAACGTGACACGGAACAAAAATGTGTCAAAAAGTGAGGAAAACTGCACAGCCTTGAAGGCAGGTTTCGTCGGCGGCCCTTGTGCCTCCGCCGGGCCTGCCTAGCATGCAGTTAATGATTTTTAACAATTTCATCGCCGAGATCTTTCCGGGTGTGGAGACCGCCCAGATCCGCGTCCATTGGCGCTGGGATGTGCGCCACCACGAGGACGACGAGCACCACGATGGCGGCATGTGGGTGCCGGCCACGGCCGCGGCCCGGCGCGAGGCCCGCATCGTGTGCGAGGTGCAGAACGCGGTCTACGGCGTGGGTTCGCACTGGATCGAGGAGCGCGACCGCCCGACCTTCGCACTGCCGCGGCCCCACCTGCGCCGCGCCTTCTCCGCGCGCGAGCTGATGATGTCCAAGTGCTCCCCATTTTCCGTGGGCAACTTTGTGGATAACTCAGGTACTGCGTTGTAAAAGCGATCTAACTCGTTGTTTTCAAAGGGGAAACAATAGTCTGCTTAAAGTTTGTGCGGTGCACAGCTTTGTCCGGCAGCTTCCTGGCGCCATCTTTTCCCTGACCAACGCCCTCCACCGCTGAGGGCGCGAGCGCCGAGCCCCTTCATCCTTTGGTATTCCCTCCGCCCGGTCATCTTCGGCCCGGCCGCGCTGCGCATGGGCCTTCGCGTGCCCGCCGCCCCCTTCCATTCAGCGTTTTCGCGCCGCCAGCCATCGGCTTGCACCGCTTCGATTCGTCATATAGGATATATCCTGCATCCAAACCCAGACCATGACCGACATCGAAACCCTCTCCCCGGACACGGCGCGCCACAGCGCCGTCGGCAAGGCCGACACGGCACACCACCTGCATTCCCAGACCAACCTCCAGACCCATCGCAGCCGCGGCCCGCTCGTGATGGTGCGCGGCGAAGGCGCCTACGTGTTCGACGAGCACGGCCAGCGCTACCTCGAGGGCATGGCCGGCCTGTGGTGCGCCTCGCTGGGTTTCTCCGAGTCGCGGCTGGTGGACGCCGCGCTGCGCCAGATGCGCCGGCTGCCCTACTACCACACCTTCAACCACCGCTCGACCGATGTCGCCTCGCTGCTCGCGGCCAAGGTGGCGGCGCTGGCGCCGATGCGCGATGCGCGCGTGTTCTTCGCCACCTCGGGCTCGGAAGCCAACGACAGCATGGTGAAGCTGGCCTGGAACTTCCACATCGCGCGCGGCGAGCCGGCGCGCCGCAAGATCCTGGCGCGCCAACGGGGCTTCCATGGTTCGACGGTGATGGGCGCGAGCCTTTCGGGCTTGCCGAACATGCATGCCGCCTTCGGCCTGCCGATCCCCGGCATCGTGCGGCTCGAATGCCCCTCGGCCTACCGCCACGCCCTGCCCGGCGAGAGTGACGCGGCCTTCGTCGACCGCCTGGTGGCCGACCTGGAACACACCATCGAGCGCGAGGGCGCCGGCACCATCGCGGCCTTCATCGCCGAGCCGATCATCGGCGCCGGCGGCGTGCTGGTGCCGCCCGAGGGCTACTTCCCGCGCGTGCAGGCGGTGCTGCGGCGCCACGGCATCCTGATGCTGTCCGACGAGATCATCTGCGGCTTCGGCCGCACCGGCGAATGGTTCGGCGCGCAGTCCTTCGGCTTCGAGCCCGACATGATGGCCTGCGCCAAGGGGCTGTCGGCCGGCTACGCGCCGATCTCCTGCGTGGTGGTGGCGCCTCGGGTGTACGAGGTCATCGAGGCCGAGAGCGGCCGCACCGGCGGCTTCGGCCACGGCTTCACCTACTCCGGCCATCCGCTGGGCGCGGCCGTGGCGCTCGAGGCGCTGTCGATCTATGAGCAGATGGACCTGCCGGCCCATGCCCGGCGCCTTGGCGAGCGGCTGCACGCGAGCCTGGCGCCGCTGGCCGCGCATCCGCTGGTCGGAGAGATCCGCGGCAAGGGCTTCATCGCGGGCATCGAGCTGGTGCGCAACCGCGACACGCGCGAGGCCTTCGATCCCGCGCAGGGCGTGGGCGCCCAGGTCGAGCAGGCCACGCGCGAGCGCGGGCTGATCGTGCGCAACATGGGCGACGTGATCGCGCTGAGCCCGCCCTACGTGCTCGACGAGGCCCAGGTCGAATGGATGGCGCGCACCCTCGGCGCCGCGCTCGACCAGGTGGCCGCGCGCGATCCCTGGAAGGCACCCGCCGCCGCACCGCGAAAGGAAGCAGCGTGAACACCACGGCCGAACGACCGCTGATCGAGCTGATCGGCGTCCAGAAGAGCTACGACGGCGAGCACCTCGTCATCCCCGACCTGAACCTGGCGATCCGCCGCGGCGAATTCCTCACCCTGCTGGGCGCCTCGGGCTCGGGCAAGACCACCACGCTGATGATGCTGGCCGGCTTCGAGAACCCGACGCGCGGACGCATCCTCATGGACGGCCGGCCGATCCAGGACGTGCCGCCGCACAAGCGCGGCATCGGCATGGTGTTCCAGAACTACGCCCTGTTCCCCCACATGAGCGTGGCGCAGAACCTGGCCTATCCGCTGAGGATGCGCGGCATCTCGGGGCAGGCGCTGCGCGACAAGGTCGACCGCGCGATGCAGCTGGTGCGGCTCGCGGGCATGGCCGAGCGCAAGCCGGGCCAGCTCTCGGGCGGCCAGCAGCAGCGCGTGGCGCTGGCGCGCGCGCTGGTGTTCGACCCCGAGCTGGTGCTGATGGACGAGCCGCTCGGCGCGCTCGACAAGAACCTGCGCGAGCACATGCAGTACGAGATCAAGCAGATCCACCGCGAGCTGGGCGTGACGGTGGTCTACGTCACGCACGACCAGGGCGAGGCCCTGACGATGTCCGACCGGGTCGCGGTCTTCCACGACGGCCGCATCGAGCAGCTGGCGCCGCCGCGCACCATCTACGACGCGCCCGCCACCGACTACATCGCCACCTTCATCGGCGAGAACAACCGGCTCGACGGCACGATCGAGGCCGCGGGCGTGCTGCAGCTGCGCGACGGCCTGCGGATCCCGCTGCCCGAGGCCGGCCAGGGGCAGGCAGCGCATCCGGCGGGCGCGGGCTGCGCGCTGGTGCGGCCCGAGTGCGTGCGGCTGGCCGACGGCCAGGGCGTGCAGGTCAGCGCCGAGGTGGTCGACCTGGTCTACCTGGGCGACCACACGCGGCTGATCGCGCGGCTGCGCAACGGCGACCAGATCGTGGCCAAGCTCGGCCACGGCACGCTGCCCAGCGATACCGTGGTGGGCGCGGACGTCGCTCTGGGATGGCAATCCCGCGATATGCTCGTTTTCGCGCGACCCGCCTGAAAAGAACCCGTGAAACCCAAGATCAAACCCATCGACAAGACCAACCTCGCCGCGCGCGTGTACTCGGAGATGCGCGAATCGCTGATCGCCGGGCGCTTCATGCCCAGCGACCGGATCCGCATCAGCGAGGCGGCGCAGATGTTCGGCACCAGCGACACGCCGGTGCGCGAGGCGCTGCTGCGGCTGGTCAGCGAGCATGCGCTCGAGATGGAAACGGCCAAGCAGATCATCGTGCCGCCGCTGAGCCTGGAGCGCTACATCGAGATCCGCACGGTGCGCGTGGCGCTCGAGAGCGCGGCGGTCGAGCAGGCCGCGCTCAAGGTCAGCGACAAGGACGTGGCGGAGCTGGTGCGGATCAACAAGAAATTTGCGCAGGCCGAGGCGGCGCACCATCCCGAGAACCAGCTGCGCTACAACCGCGAGTTCCATTTCGGCGTCTACGAGCACTGCGGCCTGCCGCGGCTCTTGTCGATGATCGAGAACATGTGGGCCTCGATGGGCCCGATCCTGCGCGCCTTCTACGAGAAGTCCGACGGTTCGTACGACCAGGGCTATGGCCAGCACGATGCGCTGCTCGACGCGCTCGCGCGCCGCGACCCGGCCGCCGCCGTGACGGCCATCCGGGCCGACCTGATGTCGGCCGGGCCGAGCATCGAGCGCTTCCTCAAGGAATACGAGCAGAGCCTCGAAGCCGCCGAGGCCTGATCGGCCCGCGCGCTCAGCGCCAGGCGTCGAGGAACGCCACCAGCGACGCTCCGACCACCGCGGGGTTGTAGCCGCCTTCCTGCACCAGCACCGTCGGCAGCCCCAGCGATGCCACCTGCCGGCCCATGCCGGCGAAGCCCACCTCGGTGAGCCGCAGTCCCGCGGCCGGGTCCGACACATGGGCATCGAGGCCCAGCGACACCACCAGCGCCTCGGGCTCGAAGCGCTCGATGCGCTCGAGCGCGGGCCGGAGCTGCCGCAGGTAGTCCGCGTCGCCCGTGCCCGCGGGCAGCGGCAGGTTCAGCGTGAAGCCCTCGCCCTCTCCTTCGCCGCGCTCGTCGGCATGGCCCGCGAAGAACGGGTGGTAGTCGACAGGGTCGCGATGCAGCGAGACGAAGAGCACGTCGGCGCGGCGCCAGAAAATGTCCTGCGTGCCGTTGCCATGGTGCACGTCGAGGTCGAGCACCGCGACGCGCGCGAAGCGCTGGCGCAGATGTTCGGCGGCGATCGCGGCATTGTTGAGGTAGGTGCCGCCGCCGGCCATGTCGGCATAGGCATGGTGGCCGGGCGGCCGGCACAGCGCATAGGCGCAGCGCGCGCCACGCAGCACGCGCTCGGCGGCCTCGACGGCCAGGTCCGCGGCGGCGCGCGCAGCCTCCCAGGTCGTGGGCCCGATCGGAGCCAGCTGGTCGTGGAAGTGGAAGGACGCGCGGCCCTCGACCGAGCGCGGATAGCCGCCGCCGTGGCGGCGCATCGCGAACACGTTGGCATGCACCTCGGCCGAGGCACCCGGCAGCGTCGACCACTCGGCATGCGCGGTGGCGAGAAAGTCGAGGTAGCGCGCA
>NZ_JBZAYE010000401.1:0-6887 GCF_058244205.1 Variovorax sp. 20P10.2.4 | reverse complement strand
CGACGAGCCGGCGCTGCACTGGTGGTGGTTCATGTGGAGCGGCGACAGCACGGCCGCGCGCATGGCGCTGCTGGCGCAGCAATGGGCGCGCACCGATGCGGCCTGGAAGGCCGATGCGCCGCTGATCGTGCAGGGCCTGGTCGGCCGCCAGAGCGCGGGCCGCTGGAGCACCACCACCGGCAATGCCTGGAGCACCGTGGCGCTGCGCAACTTCCAGCAGCAGTTCGAGGCCGGGCCGGTCGACGGCGTCACGCGCGCGGCGCTGGGCCGCGCGACGCGCGAGGCCGCCTGGACCGATGCGAAGGCGCCCGACATGCTGCTGCCCTGGCCCGCACAGGGCGCGCAAGGCACGCTGCAATTGCGCCACGAAGGCGGCGGCAAGCCCTGGGCCGTCGTCAGCGCGCTGGCCGCGACGCGCAATGCGCAGCCGCTCGCGCACGGCCTGTCGGTGCGCCGCAGCGTCACGCCGGTGGAGCAGAAGCGCAAGGGCCGGTGGTCGGTGGGCGACGTCTATCGCGTGCGGCTCGATCTCGAATCCACGGCCGCGCAGACCTGGGTGGTGGTGCGCGACGCCGTGCCCTCGGGTGCCAGCCAGCTCGGCCGCGGCCTGGGCCGCGAGAGCAGCCTGGCGCAGCAGGGCGAGACGCAGGGCGGCTGGACCTGGCCCAGCCACGTCGAGCGCGCCACCGACAGCTGGCGCGCCTATTTCCGCTACGTGCCGCGCGGCCACTGGCGCGTGGAGTACACCGTGCGCCTGAACAACGCGGGCGAATTCAGGCTGCCGCCCGTGCGCGCCGAGGCGATGTACGCGCCCGAGGTCTTCGGCGAGGGCGTGCCAGAAACCATGACCGTCCAACCTTGAGAGAACACGCTGGAAGAAAGAAAGCAAAGATGAGAGACAACGACACCACCTTCGACTACATCGTCATCGGCGCCGGCACCGCCGGCGCGCTGCTCGCGAACCGGCTCAGCGCCGACAAGGACAAGCGCGTGCTGCTGGTCGAGGCCGGCCGCAAGGACGACTACCACTGGATCCACATCCCGGTCGGCTACCTCTACTGCATCGGCAACCCGCGCACCGACTGGCTCTACAGCACCGAGCCCGACGCCGGCCTCAACGGGCGCGTGCTGCGCTATCCGCGCGGCAAGACGCTGGGCGGCTGCTCGAGCATCAACGGCATGATCTACATGCGCGGCCAGTCGCGCGACTACGAGCAGTGGGCCGCGCTCACCGGCGACGAGGACTGGCGCTGGCAGAACGTGCTGCCGGCCTTCAAGAAGCACGAGGACTTCTACCTCGGCGCCGACGAGATGCACGGCGCGGGCGGCGAATGGCGGGTCGAGAAGCAGCGGCTGCGCTGGGACATCCTCGACGCCTTCGCGGCCGCCGCGGTCGAGGCCGGCGTGCCGCACACCACCGACTTCAACCGCGGCAGCAACGAGGGCGTGGGCTACTTCCAGGTCAACCAGAAGAACGGCTGGCGCTGGAACACGGCCAAGGCCTTCCTGCGGCCCACCTGCTACGGCCGGCCCAACTTCGAGCTCTGGACCGGCGCGCAGGTCTCGAAGCTGGTGATCGAGCGGCTCGCCGACGGCACGCAGCGCTGCACCGGTGCCCGGATCTGGAACGGCCACGAGATGGTGACGGCGCACGCCACGCGCGAGGTGATCCTGAGCGCGGGCAGCATCGGCTCGCCGCAGATCCTGCAGCTCTCGGGCATCGGCCCGGCCGAGCTGCTGCGCCAGCACGGCATCGAGGTGGTGGTCGACGCGCCCGGCGTCGGCGCCAACCTGCAGGACCACCTGCAGATCCGCGCGGTCTACAAGATCGACGGCGCGCCCACGCTCAACGTGCTGGCCTCGTCGCTGGTCGGCAAGGCGCGCATCGGCCTCGAGTACCTGCTGAGCCGCAGCGGCCCGATGAGCATGGCGCCCTCGCAGCTCGGCGCCTTCACGCGCAGCTCGCCCGACCGCGAGTGGCCCAACATCCAGTACCACGTGCAGCCGCTGTCGCTCGATGCCTTCGGCGAGCCGCTGCACGCCTTCCCGGCCTTCACCGCGAGCGTGTGCAACCTCAACCCGACCAGCCGCGGCACGGTGCGCATCCGCTCGAAGCGCTTCGAGGACGCGCCCGCGATCGCGCCCAACTACCTGAGCACCGATGCCGACCGCAAGGTGGCGGCCGACTCGCTGCGCGTGACGCGCCGCATCGCCGAGCAGCCCGCGCTCGCCAAGTACAAGCCGCAGGAATGGAAGCCCGGCGTGCAGTACCAGAGCGACGAGGACCTCGCGCGCCTGGCCGGCGACATCGCGACCACCATCTTCCATCCGGTGGGCACCACCAAGATGGGCGCCGACAACGATCCGATGGCGGTGCTCGACGCGCGGCTGCGCGTGCGCGGCGTGCAGGGCCTGCGCGTGGTCGATGCGGGCGCGATGCCCACGATCACGAGCGGCAACACCAACAGTCCCACCTTGATGATGGCGGAGAAGGCGGCGGGCTGGATTCGCGCCGAGGCGCGCTGAAAGAGCCTCAGCGCCGCGGCGCCGGACCGCGCCGTTTCGCCTGCGGGGCCTGGGCCGCCAGGCGCACCTTCGCCCCCTCGAGCATCAGGTCCACCCCGATCTCGAACAGCGCATCGGGCCCGGCCGCGCGGTAGGTCGCGAAAGCCTCCGCCAGCAGCGGCCGCGAGGCCGCGGCGGCATCGAGCGTCTGCTGCTGCATCGCGGCGTCGGCCGGCGTCGCCTGCTGCTCGAGCACGCAGCCCACGGTGTAGCGACCCAGCGCGATCAGCAGGGTCATCGCCTGCGCGGGCGGCACGCCCAGGCGCACCACGGCCGCGAGTTGGGCCTCGACCATGTCGAGGTCGCCCGGGTCGGGCTCGGAGCCCGCATGCAGGCGCGCGCCGTCGCGCCGCGCCAGCAGCGCACGCCGGAAGCTGCGCGCGTTCTCGCGCAGGAAGCTCTCCCACGATTCGTCGGGCAGCGGCAGCTTGCGGTGGTGGCTGCGGCGCAGGATCTCACCGTTCATCGCGTCGAGCAGCGCACGCTTGTTCTTGAAGTGCCAGTAGAGGGCGGGCTGCTGCACGCCGAGCCGCTCGGCCAGGAGCCGGGTGCTGAGCTTGTCCATGCCGACCTCGTCGAGCAGCGCGAGCGCCGCCTGGAGGATCACGTCGCGGTCCAGTTTCATTCAGATGTCGTGCTTGCCGGGTGTCGATCCGGGAGGGTACTTCACGGCCTGGAATTTATCGCTGATAATTCCTTATCAACGATAAATTAACCATGTCTTCCATTTCCCTCCCATTCGCCGGAAACCGCCACGCGCAGGCAGTGATCCTGGCGATCGTCACGCTCGATGCCATCGGCATCAGCCTGGTCATGCCGATCGTGCCGAGCCTGCTGCGCGAGGTCGGCCACAGCGGCGAGCTCGGCTGGCACTTCGGCGCCTTCCTCTCGCTCTACGCGCTGATGCAGTTCGTCTGCGCGCCCGTGCTCGGCGCGCTCAGCGACCGCTTCGGCCGCCGGCCGGTGCTGCTGATCTCGGTGCTGGGCGCGGCGATCGACGCGCTGTTCATGGCCTTCGCGCCCTCGCTGTGGCTGCTGTTCGTGGGCCGCGCGATCGCCGGCATGACCGGCGCGAGCATGGCCGTGGCCTCGGCCGCCATCGCCGACCTCACGCCCGAGCACCAGCGCGCGCGCTGGTTCGGCCGCATGGGCGCCTGCTTCGGTCTGGGCTTCATCGCCGGGCCGGCGCTCGGCGGCGTGCTGGGCGACCATGGCGTGCGCCTGCCCTTCATCGCGGCGGCCGTGCTCAACGGCCTGACCTTCCTGGTCGGCCTGCTGGTGCTGCGCGAATCGCGGCCGCCGGCGCTCGCCTCGCAGCCCTTCGACCGCGGCGTGCTGCATCCGCTCGCGCCGCTGCGCTGGGCCGCGAGCTTTCCGGCGCTGCTGCCGGTGCTCGGCGTGTTCCTCGTGCTGGTGCTGGTGGGAGAGGTCGCGGGCACGACCTGGGTGCTCTACGGCGAGGACCGCTACGCCTGGAACGCCAGCATGGTCGGCATCTCGCTCGCGGTCTTCGGCCTGCTGCAGGCGCTGGTGCAGGGCTTCGTCGCCGGGCCGCTGGTCGAGCGCTGGGGCGAGCGCACGGCGATCGCGGTCGGCACCATCGCCGACGGCACCGGCTATGCGCTGATCGCCTTCGCCTCGCACGGCTGGATGGTGCTGGCGCTGCTGCCCTTCCTGTGCCTGGGCGGCATCTGCGCGCCCGCGCTGCAGTCCACGCTGTCGGCGCGCGTGGGCGAGGCGCAGCAGGGGCGGCTGCAGGGCGTGCTCGCGAGCATCGCCAGCCTGGCCTCGGTGTTCGGCCCGCTGCTGATCAGCCCGCTGTACTTCGCGTTCCGCGCGCGCTTCCCGGGCATCGTGTGGCTGGCCGGCGCGGTGCTCTACCTGCTGTGCCTGCCGGTGCTGCTGCGCCGCACGCGCTGAGCACCCTCGCCAGCGCGGTCACTTCTCGATCGACTTGTTCCAGCGCGCGTTCCAGGCCGGCCGGTTGGCGTTGATGCTCTCCCAGTCGATGGTGACCGCGGTCTTCATCCACTGGTTGATCTCGGCCACCTGCGTCGCGCCCTCGCCCACGGCCGGCGCCTTGGGGTTGGTCGGGATCTGCGCGCCGTACTGCAGCACGTTGGCCTGCGCCAGCGGGCTCAGCAGGAACTCGGCGAGCTTCTGCGACAGCTCGGGCTCGCTGTTGTTGGCGATCACGCACTGGCCCACCATCAGCACCACCGCGCCTTCCTTGGGCGGCGCGTATTCCACCGGAATGCCCTTGACCTTGAGCGCGGCCACGGCCGTCGGCGTGAGCGGGAAGATCGCGGCCTCGCCGGTCTGCACCATCTCCGAGAGCTTGGCCGAGCTCGGGATGTACTCGAGCACGTTCGGGCCGATGGTGGTGGGCCAGGCCTTGAAGCCGGGTTCCACGTTCTTGTCGTTGCCGCCCTGGATGCGGTTGAACATCAGGAAGCCGTGCAGCCCGAAGGACGAGGACGACATCGACTGGAACACCACCTTGCCCTTGAACTTCGGATCGGCCAGGTCCATCCACGAGGTGGGCGCGGCCCAGCCCTTCTCCTTGAACATCTTCGCGTTGTAGGCCAGGCCGGTCATGCCCAGGCTCACGCCGCTGGCCATGTCGTCCTTGAAGCGCGCGGCCGGGTAGATCTCGGCCAGCGAGGGATTGGGCTTCTGCTTCTGGCACAGGCCCATGCCGATGGCGCGCACCATGATGCCGTCGTCGAGGAACATCACGTGCATCTGCGGCCGGTCCTTGTTGGCCTGGGCCTTGGCGAGGATGTCGGAGGAGGTGCCGGGCACCACCACCACCTTCGCGCCGTAGAGCTTCTCGAAGGCCGGGAAGACGTACTGCGTGTACGCCTTCTCCATCGTGCCGCCGTTCATGCCGATGTAGAGCGTCTTCGTCTGCGCGTGGGCCGCGCCGCCGAAGCCCGCGAGGGCGGCCGCCGCGGTGGCGGCGAAGGTGAGGAAAAAGGAAGTGCGGTCGCGTCGTGCCATGGTGGGACTCTCCGTTCAGTGTCGAGGGTGGATCTGCGGTTACGGTGGGTTGCTCTTGTCGTGTTCAGTGCGAGGCCGATGCGGCGGCTTCGACGGGCCGCTCGGCCTTCGTGTCGGGAAAGAAGCGCTCGATCGCGAAGGCCTCGATCGGCGTGGTGCTGCGGCCGTCGCGCGCCAGCTCGGCCAGCACCTCGCCCGCGGCCGGGCCGATCTGGAAGCCCGCGCCCGCGAAGCCGAAGCCGTGGAACAGGCCGGGCGTGGTGCGACTCGGCCCCAGCACCGGCTGGCGGTCGGGCAGGTAGCCCTCGGTGCCGCTCCAGGTGCGGATGAAGTGCGCATGCGCGAGCCGCGGCAGCAGCTCGATCGCCTGCGCCGACAGCGCGGCGATGGCATCGCGCTCGGAACGCGCGCGCTCGGCATCGAGACCGATGCCCGCGCCGCCGCCGAGCACCAGGTTGCCGCGCGCGACCTGGCGGCAGTAAATGCCGCCGCCCTCGACGCCGAGGCTCCAGTCCATGAAGAATGGCAGGGGCTCGGTCACCGCCATCGCGGGATGGCCCGACTGCAGCGGCACGGCCTCGCCGAAGTGCGTGGCGATCGGACCCGACCAGGCGCCCGCGCAGTTCAGCAGCACCGGCGAGCGCACCTCGAGCGTGCCCTCGGCATGCGTGGCGCGCAGCCGGAACAGTGTGCCGTCGTGCGCGACCTCGTCGACGCGGTGGCGCTCGAACACCTGCGCGCCCGCCTGGCGCGCCGCGAGCGCGAAGGCCGGCGACACCAGCCGCGGATTGGCCTGCCCGTCCTCGATGCACAGCGAGCCGCCGAGCGCGCGCGCGCCGAGCCAGGGGCAGTGCTCGCGCAGCCGAGCGCCCGTCACCAGCTCGAGCCCGAGGTCGAAACCGGCGTCGCGCACGCTCGCGCGGTAGCGCTCGAGCGCGGCCATGTCGTCCTCGCTGCGGCCGATCTTGAAATGGCCCGAGCGCTGGTACTCGCCCTCGGTGCCGATCAGCTCGCCGAGACGGCCCCAGATGCGGTGCGCGCGCTGCGCCAGCGGCAGCTGGCTCAAGGGCCGGCCCTGGCGCCGCACGCCGCCGTAGTTGACGCCGCTGGAGCGCGAGCCGCAGAGGTCGCGCTCGAGCAGCACCACGTCCATGCCCATGCGCCGCAGCGCGAGCGCGGCCGACGAACCCACGATGCCGCCGCCGACGATCGCCACGTCGCAGCGCAAGGTGCGGGTGGTGCTCATGGGCGCGCTCCCTCGGCGGCAGCCTGTGTGACGAGCCGGATCGGTATCGGCTTGACCGGCGCCTGCCCGCGCA
>NZ_JBZAYE010000400.1:0-6919 GCF_058244205.1 Variovorax sp. 20P10.2.4 | reverse complement strand
GAAAGGGCGAAGGCTATCGATCTGTTGCGAGTCATGTTGTCTCCGGTTTGGGTCGCCAGTTCGATCATTCACCATACACATGTGAATGGTCGGAGCGGATGATAGGGAGGACAAAGCGACACGCAGCCCGGGCTTACCCTGACTTTTCCATACAGTAGTGAATGTTCAAGAGCGTGGCGACTGCTGCGTCATCGCCGGCTCAGCGCGCCTCGATCTTCAGCCCGTCGAGCACCCGCCCCCAGCGCTGCCGCTCGTCGGCCACGAAACGCGCGGTCTCGGCCGGCGTCAACGCACGCGGGAACACGCCGAGTTCCACGAAGCGCGCCGCGAGCCGGGGATCCTGCAGCACCTGGCGGACGTCGCGGTTCACGCGCTCGACCACCTCGGCGCTCGCGTTCTTCCGGCCGAACAGCACGAACCAGCCGCTGAGTTCCGGGCTGCCCGGCAGTGTCTCTGCCAACGTCGGGAGTCCGGGCTCGCCCGGCAGGCGCTCCGAGGCGGTGGTGGCCAGTGCCTTGATGCGCCCGGACTGGCGCATCGCGCCCACGCCCGGAATGCCGTCGACCATCAGTTGCGCATCGCCATTGACGAGGGCATTGAGGGCGCCTCCGGTGCTGCCGAAGGAGACGATGTTGACATCCAGCCCCGCGGCCTTCCGGATGTACTCGGCCGACAGGTGCGGAATGGAGTACTGGCCCGTGGCGGCCACCGTGATCGGCTGCCTGCCCGAACGCGCGAGCGCGAAGGCCTCGGCGAGCGTGTTCGCGCCGAAGTCCTGGCGCGCGAGGATCATCATGGGGCTCAGCGCGACGAGCGCGATCGGCGTCATGTCCGCGTCGACATCGAAGCGCGGGTTCGCCAGCGTGCGCGGCGTCACCGCGATGACCGCCGCCTGCGCGAGCAGGAAGCTGTGCTGGTCGGCCGGCGCCTGCTTGAAAGCCGAGATGCCGATGACGCCGCTGGCGCCCGGCTTGTTCTCCACGATCACGGGCTGCTTCCAGAGCTGGCCGAGCCGCTCGCCGAGCAGGCGCGCGATGACGTCCGGCGCGCTGCCCGCCGCCGTGGGCAGGACCACGCGCACCGGCTTCACGGGCCAGTCGTCGGCGCATGCGCCCGGCGAGAGAAGCAGCGCGGCCGCGGCGGCGGCCAGATGGGCAAGGACTTTCATGCGGCGGGAGTCTAGGCAGCGCCTTCGCACGGCGGCAGATGCCGCGGCGTCGATGAAGATAGGTCGCGGTTATGGCTGCGTGCCGCCGCGGTGGGCCGTGACGTGGTACTCGATGTGCCGGCGCAGCAAGGTCAGCATGTGCTCGGCCGCGGGCGTGAGCGGCATGGCGGCTTTCGCGATCAGCACGATCTCCGCGCCCGGCAGCGTCTCGCCGATCGGGATCTCGACCAGGAAGCTGTCGAAGGGCCGGGCGTCCGCGTACTGGCGCGGAACGATGGCGAGCATGTCGGTGCGGGCCAGCAGCGACAGCAGGGCCGTCGGGTATTCGCACTGCACCACCGATCGCGGCACCGGCAGGCCCAGCCCCAGGAAGACCTGGTCGTGCTCCGCCGCGGCCAGGCCCATCGCACCGGGCACCAGCCACTGGGCCTCGGTGAGTTCGCCCAGCGATCTCGCATGGCGCAGCGGATGGCCGGCGCGGCACACGACGGCGCGCGTGTTGGTGAACAGGTGCTCGACGCAGAACTCCTCGCTCAGCGACACGGCCGGCCGGGGCCCGATCGAGAAGTCGAGCGCGCCCGCGCGCAGCTCGCTGAACATCACGGCGAAGGTGCCCGAGACCACGCGCACCGCGGCATCGGGATAGCGCCTGCGGAATTCGGTCAGTGCCTCGGGCAGGGCCGTGAGCGCGGCGGCCGCCGACACGGCCATGTTCACATGGCCGCCCGCGCCGCCGAGGTGCTGGAGTTCGGAGGCGGCGCGCTGCAGTTCGTTGAGCACAGTCTCGGCGCGCGGCAGGAAGGCGCGGCCCGCGAAGCTCAGCACGGCGCCGCGCGCATGGCGCTCGAACAGCGCGCTGCCCAGTTCCTTCTCGAGCTGCTGGATGCTCTTCGAGAGCGAGGGCTGCGTGAGCCCCAGGCGCCGCGCCGCCGCGCGCAGGCTGCCGGTGGAGGCCACGGCCACGAAGTCGCGCAACTGGTGCAGCTTCATCGAGCGTCCCCGGTGCCAAACGCCACGCGCTGGCGATAGCCGCCGGCGATCGAGCGCGAGAAATTGCCGTCTTCTGACCCCGCGAGGCCGTGGCTACCGTGCGAGGGCCGTCGATGCGGCGCACCCGCGAAGACCGGCATCCACCCCCACGAGGACCAGAAGACATGAGACAAGAAAAACGGGCCGTCATGGCCCTCGCGCTCGTCGCGGCGCTCGCCGCGGCCACGCCCGCGCGGGCGCAGGGCAGCCTGCAGACCTACGGCCTGCTCGACCTCGGGGTCGAGCACGTACAGGGCCATGGCGGGCCGGGCGCGATCGGCGTCACGCGCATGCAGTTCGGCACCCTGCCTTCGCGCCTGGGCTTCCGGGGCGCCGAGGACCTGGGCGGCGGCACGCGCGCGATCTTCAACCTCGAGATGGGCTTCAACGCCGACACCGGGGTCATCGCCAACGGCGGGCGCAGTTTCGGCCGCACCTCCACGGTCGGCCTGGCGGGCGACTGGGGCACGGTCACGCTGGGCCGGCAGCTGACCTTCCTGTTCTGGTCGATGACCGAGTCGGACATCATGGGACCCGGTGCCTACAGCTCGAGCTCGCTCGATCCCTACCTCGCGAACATCCGTGCCGACAACGCGATCGCCTACCGCGGCAGCTTCGGCGCGTGGAGCGTCGGCGCGCTCTACAGCCTGGGCCGCGACGTGGTCGCGACCAACAGCCCGGGCGGCACCAACTGCGCGGGCGAGCTGCCCGGCGATGCGCGGGCCTGCCGCACGCTGTCGGGCATGCTCAAGTACGAGCAGGCGTCGTGGGGTGTCGCGCTCGGCGCCGACCGGATCCAGGGCGGCCCCGGTGCCTTCGGTGGCCTGTCCAGCAGCGACCGCAGCGACACGCGGGCCACGCTCAACGGCTACCTGAAGCTGGGCGAGGTCAAGCTCGCCGCGGGCTACCTGCGGCGCGACAACGAAGGCAGCGCGACGCAGCCGCGCAGCGACCTGTGGTGGCTCGGCGGCACCTACCCGAGCGGCCCGTGGCTGTTCGAGGCGCAGCTGTTCAAGCTCGACTACCGCCACACCGCCAACGGGGCGCGGCTGGCCGTGTTCCGCGCCAGCTACTTCCTGTCGAAGCGCTCGCTGGTCTACGCGACCGCGGGCCACATCCGCAACAGCGGCAGCCTGGCGCTGCCGGTCAACGGCTATCCCGGCCTCACGAACACGCCCGGCGGCTCCCAGAGCGGCTTCATGCTGGGCGTGAAGCACACGTTCTGAACCTCCCATCCCGGGGCGCGATGCGCCCTTCACCCTCGAGAAAGCGCCATGCCATCGAAGTCCGAACCTATCCTCCACCAGGCCGCCATCGCCGAACTGATCCAGCGCTGGGCCTTTTGTCGCGACAACGCGCGCTGGGCCGCGCTGAACGACTGCTTCACGCCCGCCGGCGACATCGCCGTGAGCTGGTTCCGCGGCCGCCATGTCGATTTCGTCGAGGCCTCGCGCCGATTGCAGGGCCGCAGCTTCAACCGGCACCGCATGCTCGGCACGCTGTGCGAGGTGGAGGGCGAACGCGCCTGGGCCGAGTCGGCCGTGATGATGATCGGCTTCGGCAGCCTGGACGGCACGCCGGTGCGATGGGAATGCCACTTCCGCTTCATCGACCTGCTCGCGCAGGAGGAGAGCGCGTGGAGGCTGGCGCGGCGCACCGCCGTCTACGACATGGACAGCCTCGTCGCGGACGCCGAGGGCGCCACGCTCGCGCTCGATGCGAAGCGGCTGTCGCGCCTGCCGCGGCCGTACCGCTACCTCGGCTACCGCCTGCTGCAGGCCGGACACGAGGTTCCCCTCGACCTGCCGACCGCCGACTCGGAGGCCGAGCGCGAACTGCGCGAGCAGGCGCGCGCGTGGCTGCGCCGGCCCTGAACCCGCGCGATGCGGAGAACGCACGCCGCGCTCAATCGAGCTTGACCCGCGCCTCGCGGATCACCTTGCCCCACATCGCGCGATCGGCATCGATGAAGGCCTTGAACTCCGCGGGCGTGTTGCAGCGCAGCTCGCCGCCGTAGTCGCGCCACTTGCGCGCGAGTTCGGGCGACTGACAAGCCTTGCGCATCGCCGCGCTGAGCTTCTCGAGCACGGGCTTGGGCGTGCCCGCGGGCGCGAGCAGCCCTTGCCAGGCGATCGGCGCGTAGTCGGGCAGGCCGGCCTCGGCGAAGGTGGGCACGTCGGGGAAGCTCGGCGCGCGCTCCTTGCCGGTGATGGCCAGCAGCTTGAGCTTGCCGGTGTGGATGTTGCCCGCGGCGGCCGGCAGGCCGTCGAACATCAGCTGCACCTGGCCCGCGATCAGGTCGACGTAGGGGCTGCTGCTGTTGTAGGGCACGAGGTTGGTCTTCACGCCCGCGGCGCTGTTGAACCACAGGGCCGACAGGTGCGAATAGCTGCCGATGCCCGCGGTCGCGACCGCCACCGAATCGGGCCGGGCCTTGAGCGCGGCGATCAGTGCGCGCGCGTCGCGCGCCTCCACGCCGGGCGTGGCGATCAGGCCGGTGTTGAGCACGCCGAGCAGGCTCACGGGCGCGAAGTCCCTTTCCGCGTCGAAGGGCAGCTTCGAATAGAGATGCGGCACCACCGACAGCGAACTGGTGGTGCCGATGTAGAGCGAGTAGCCGTCGGCCGGCGCCTTCGCGGCGACCTCGGTGCCGATGATGTTCGAGGCCCCGGGGCGGTTCTCCACATAGAAGCTCTGGCCCAGCAGCTTCGTGAGTTCGGCGGCGATCTCGCGCGCGTTCGCGTCGGGGCCGCTGCCGGCGGGGAAGGGGGCAATGATCCGCACCGCCTTGCTCGGGTAGTCGGCCTGGGCCCAGGCCGCGCCCGCCAGCAGGCCCGCGGCGGCGATGCATCCAGGGGCCAGCCAGCGGCGGCCCCGCGTCTTCGAAACGTTCATCGGTTTGTCTCCATTCGATCTTGGGTGCGGTTTGCACCGGTCGCGATGATAGAGAAAACGTAGTTATTGTCAAAATACGAGAATAACTATAGTATTTCGACATCGAAACGGAAAAGCTCCGTGCGATTTATCGTTTGGAGACATTGAGATGACGGATTTCGTCCCTTCGGACCTGCAGTTCAGCCACATCGGCCTCTACGTGAGCGACCTGCCGCGCATGGCGCGCTTCTACAAGCAGGCGCTGCGCTTCACGCAGACCGACGCGGGCGACCTGGGCCCGGTGCAGCTGGTGTTCCTGAGCCGCGATCCGCGCGAGCACCACCAGCTCGTGCTGGCCACCGGCCGGCCCGCCAACCCGGGCTTCAACGTGGTCAACCAGATCTCGTTCCGCGTGCCCGACCTCGGCGCGCTGCGCCGCTTCCACGACCGGCTGCTGGCCGAGGGCGCGAGCGAGATGCACCCGGTCACGCACGGCAACGCCATCTCCGTCTACTGCCGCGACCCCGAGGGCAACCGGCTCGAGCTGTTCATGGACACGCCCTGGTACTGCGACCAGCCGCTGCGCGAGGCGATCGACCTGTCGCAGTCCGACGCAGCCATCCTCGCGCAGGCCGAAGCCATCGCGAAGCGCTTCCCCAAGTTCATGAGCCGCGCCCAATGGCAGGCCGAGGTGGCGCGCCGCATGCAGGAAGACCAGCGTGGCTGAAGCGGCGCGCATGTACGACGTCGCGATCGTCGGCCTCGGGCCGACCGGTGCCACGCTCGCCAACCTGCTGGGCGCGGCCGGGCTGTCGGTGCTGGTGCTCGAGAAGGAGGCCGGCATCTTCCCGCTGCCGCGCGCGATCCATTTCGACGGCGAGGTGCTGCGCATCCTGCAGGGCGCGGGCCTGCGCGAGCAGGTGCTGGCCATCGCGCGCCCCGGCGAGCAGGGCATGCATTTCGTCAACGGCGCGGGCGAGACGATGCTGATCCGCGGCGGCAGCGCCGCACTCGGCCCGCATGGCTGCGCCAACAACTATTACTTCCACCAGCCCGAGCTCGAGGCCGAGCTGCGCGAAGGCCTCGCGCGCTTTCCCAACGTGGAGCTGCGGCTGCGGCACGAGCTGACCGGCATCGCGCAGGACGCGGACGGCGCCACGCTGAGCGTGCGCGACCTGCACCGGCAAGAGAACACCACATTGCGCGCGCGCTATGTCGTCGGCTGCGACGGCGCGCGCTCGCCGGTGCGCCGGCAGATGGGCAGCGCGATGGTCGACCTCGGGCTGCGCCAGCCCTGGCTGGTGTTCGACGTGCTGCTGCGGCAACCGGTCGCACTGCCCGACCACACGGTGCAGCACTGCGATCCGGCGCGGCCCATGACCTACTGCAACGTGGTCGGCGACCGGCGGCGCTGGGAGATCATGGTGCTGCCCGACGACGACCGCGAAGCGCTGGTGCAACCCGACACGCTGTGGCGGCTGGTCGCGCCCTGGGTGAAGCCCGAGCAGGCGCGGCTCGAGCGCGCCGCCATCTACACCTTCCATTCCGTCATCGCGCAGGGCTGGCGCCAGGGCCGGCTGCTGCTGGCCGGCGATGCCTGCCACCAGACGCCGCCGTTCCTCGGGCAGGGCATGTGCGCGGGCATTCGCGACGCGGCCAACCTCGCCTGGAAGCTCGAGGCCGTGCTCGCGCGCGGCGCGCCCGAGACGCTGCTCGACACCTACGAGTCGGAACGCGCGCCGCATGTGCGCGCGCTGATCGAGCTCGCGGTGCGGCTCGGCGACATCATCCAGACCACCGATCCCGCGCGCGCGGCCGAGCGCGATGCGCGCTTTCGCGCCGGGCGCC